>JBCCZW010000496.1:0-3932 GCA_039186805.1 Verrucomicrobiota bacterium | reverse complement strand
CCCCAGACACCTACCGTCGATTCGAATACGCCATCGACCGAGGTCTCAACTATTTCGATACAGCCTCTCGCTACGCCAGAGGCAAAAGCGAAGAGGGTCTCGGCATGCTCGCTAAGCTGCCGGGCATACGGGACCGAATTTTCATCTCCACAAAGTTCAGCGACTACTACAGACGCCTAGACCAACTCGCGAAAGAGATATTCGACGGTCTCCCCGGCGAAAAGCAATCCGCCCTCCAGCGAAAAGCAAAGGAGCTCGTAGAAGAGCGAGGCATCGACAAGCCAGGCTATTTCTTTCAGTACTTTCCCAGCCAAAGACGCTCCATCGAACCTTCATATCTGACGCACGTGGTGAAACAGGAATATGGATACCAAAGCAAATGGAAGTCCATTATCTCAAAGGAACTCATGGAGACGATTGAGACGAG
Organism: Verrucomicrobiota bacterium; assembly: GCA_039186805.1. Lineage (GTDB taxonomy): Bacteria > Verrucomicrobiota > Verrucomicrobiia > Opitutales > Opitutaceae > JBCCZW01. The sequence goes on along the minus strand of JBCCZW010000496.1, from coordinate 3,505 downwards.
CCTCAAGCGACTCAACACCGACTACGTGGACGTGCTGCATTGCCCGCACGGAGCCCGCATACCCGAGGACCTCGAAGACGAAATCATCGCCGAGACCTTCGACAAAGTAAAGAGCCAGGGCAAAGCCCGCTTCTTCGCTCTCTCCAGCCACACAGACGCCTCAAGCGTTTTGTCGAAAGCAGCCGACCTTCCGCACTATGATGTCGCGATGGTCGCCTATAACATTGCCAGCCACGGTCACCTCGACCCGGCCATCCGAAAAGCAACCAGCAAGGGAATGGGCATCATCGCTATGAAAGCCGCTGCAGGCGTCTTCACGAAATACTCCCAGCTCGAAATCCCAGACTGGCGTATCCAAAAACTCGATCACCTGATCCCAGAGGATATCCAAATCCAGCCCAAGGCCTACCTCTGGGCCCTTCAAAATCCGAACCTCTCCGCAGTCATCTCCGAAATGTTCGACCAGAAAATGATGGACGAGAACTTCGCCATCGTCGGTCGCAAGCTTGAGATGCCCCTCGCCTAAACTCGCGGCAACAAAGCGGCGACGAAAAACCTCGACGGCGGCTAAATCAGGCATTGTTTCGTTTCTCTAGCCCATGCTAAGAAACCTGCCGAAAAATGTCTGGATACTCGCCGTTGCCCAACTATTGGCTCTGTCGCTGGCGCCCATGATCATTCTGGTGACAAGCCTGCTCTCTGCCAGTATCGCTCCCTCGCCAAAACTCGCGACCCTCCCCCTCGCTCTCTCGATCGTGGGCACCGCCTCTTTCAGCATACCCGCCGCCTTGGTCATGAAGAAGATAGGTCGCAAGGCAGGCACGTATATTGGCTTTGGCTGCGCCTTAGTGGGCTGCGGTCTTGGCTACTTCGCCGCAATTCATTCCAGTTTTTCCACGCTCTGCGTTGCTATGGGTTTCATTGGCTGCAATTTCGCCTTCGCTCAACAATTCCGCTTTGCCGCCTACGAGAGCCTAGCAAACAAAAGCGATTTCCCTAAAGCGCTTTCCCTCATGATGATTGGAGGCATTGTATCCGCTTTTCTAGGACCCGAAGTCGGGACTCTCGGCAAAGACCTGATTCCTTCCCCCAATGGGTTCGCAGGCAGCTTTGCGCTCGGCTCAATCCTCATCATCCTCGCCATGATCGTTTTTTCCGTCTTCCAAAATCCCAACGGGCAGGAAGACGAGTCCGTAGGCGAAACGCGTCCATTGCTCGCAATCGTTAAACAACCCGTGTTCATCGCATCCCTCACAGCCAGCGCGATGAGTTACGGAGTGATGAGTTTCGTTATGACCGCAACGCCACTCAACATGTATGAACTTTGCGGATTCGATTTGTCTGAGACCAAAACGACGATACAACTGCACATCGCCGCCATGTTTCTTCCGAGCCTATTCAGCTCGCTCGCCATTCGAAAACTCGGTCTGCGTAATTTCATACTCGCAGGAGCTGTTCTCTACATCGCCATGCTGATCATTGCGCTACGCGGTCAAGAACTCCTTCATTTCAACGCCTCGCTTATAATCTTAGGCATCGGGTGGAACTTTCTCTTCGTGGGCGGCACGACTCTTCTGCCGAGAAGTTATCGCAGTTCAGAACGCTTCAAAGTCCAAGCCATCAACGATTTCACAATTTTCGCAGCCCAAGCCACCGCTTCCCTCAGCGCCGGTTGGTTTCTATTTCAGTTCGGCTGGAATACGCTCATTTGGACCTGTCTACCAATGATCGCAATCGTCATAGCGATCACAACCAGGAAGCAGTCGTTTCCAAAGTCTCCCTAGGTTTTTTGGAACCGTGAAACACGTGCTCAAACCGCTTCGATAATAAAGCAGCAATAGCAGTACAGGCACCTAATACGTAGTTATCGAACCTGTATTTTGAATCTGCGTCTTGTAGCTCGTATAATCAGATACATCTAGGAACTTCAAATTGGTAACCCGAGGGTGCCTCACGCTGGGGGTCCCCGGAGGCATATTGTTCGATGCAAACAAGTCGCTGAAACCCCAAATACGTCCAGGGGCTCTGAACCACCTATTGAACTTGTCGCTCCCGCTCAAATTGTAGGGTTTGGTTTGAAGCTCGCTCTCGAAAAGCGAAACGAGAGAACCGCGGATCACGTTGTCGACTTTGGCATTACTAGTGGTTCTCCAACCTTCTAAAAAGCGGGGCAAATTTTGAACACCACCGCCCCAGTTCTTCGTACTTCCAGAAGTCGTTGGGTCAGCTGGAGAATAGCCGCACAGAATAGCCATAGCCCACTCAGTCTCTTCAGCTGGGCGGTAGTGCACGCCACTCTGAATTACTTGATCAACGTGGCTATTTTTTCTGTTAGTAGGCCAAGCGCCGGATAGCAAAGTCACCGAATCAGCGATAACGGCTGCCGGAACCTCACCAGTGTCAGTCGCCGTAGCCGAATCTGCCGCAGAGATGGTATTGTCAGAGTTGTAGTGACCTACTACATACATCGCCGCATTCGTTGCAACTGTGAGGCCTGGATTACTCACGAAACTCGGGTCGGGCAAATTGCCTCCGTCAATGAGAGCAAGCGCGATTCCCGGTGGTACTGAAGTTTCAGTTCCATCGGTATCGCTTGGAACAGTATCCGCAAGTACGATATTATCGACTCTACCGCTCGCTCCGGAAACAATTGGAAATTCGACGTATACGACTCCATTCCAGTCGTAGCTCGGAAGGTAGCCGACCACGGAAGTTGTAGCCACATCGTCCCAATCGGCGACATTTTCCACATAATTCTTCAATTCACCGATATCCAAACTAAGAATACTAAGCTCTTGCTGCTGCCTTCTATCATACCAACCGCCTTCTGTTTCCGCTGAAACACTATTGTAACTGTGCACCTCCGGCTCTCCATCTACGTCGATCGCAGTCATATTCGTATTCGCGTCGCCAATTAGCCCCGTTGGCAAGTCGACCTCGACCAGTGTTGGGTCACCAAAGATATCGAGGTCTGGCAATTCGCTATTGGCGCTGGAACGCGTCTGCTTATAGGCTGTTACCTTGTATCCAGATGCTGTAGACCCATCAACTTCCACCTTGAGAAATAAGCCTGCCTTCATCGCGAATTTCTGCTGTCGAGTCGCAGCCGTCTTCCGGTCAGCATGACTGCTCGGCAAGAGCGGCTCAATTAACGCATAAGCGTGATTCTGCAATTCACTGTCTACAGTCGTCGGATCATCAGGCTCGTAGTCGGCAATCGAGACGGGATTCAAAATCGGCACGCCGTGGGCGGCATCTTCAAGCATCCCGCCCCACGTTTGCGAAGCCAATTCCTGCCAGTCAGCGTGACGCGAATCCTTATAATTGGATACATCAGACCTTCCGCCACCGAGATATACCGCTTGAGAAACGCCCGCGTCATCGCGAAAGTAGACGCTGTCCGCATCATAACCGTTGGAGTGAAAAGTCCAATCGCTCATCTTGTGACCCACATAGAAGTTACCTCCAGCCGTCACCTTGTCGAAAAAATTCAAGCTGTTTGCTG
>JBCCZW010000495.1:0-3939 GCA_039186805.1 Verrucomicrobiota bacterium | reverse complement strand
CAAGAAACGCTATGACCCGCCCGCGCTAAAAGGCGCCAATGACATTCTGCACCGAGAAGGCGTGAGGTATAAAATGAAGCTCATTGCTTCAGGGAAACTCGTAGGTCCCGGACGACAAATGACTGCTTTCTGCCTAGGAGCCGACGCCATCGCTTCGGCCCGAGGTTTCATGCTCGCGATCGGCTGCATACAAGCCATGCAATGCGGCAACAACACTTGCCCAGTAGGCATCACCACCCATGATCCTCGCCTGCAGCACGGTCTGGACATCGACCGGAAAGCAAGACGCGTTGTGAACTACGTTAAAAACCTCTCCCACGACCTCGAAGAACTCCTCTGCGCCACCGGCTGCAAATCCATCCGCGAGCTCTCATTCGAAAATCTCTACGTACCCACCGAATCCACTCTCTATCCCTATATGCGCCCTCACTAACCCCACAACCTCTTTTCCATGCTTAGTAAAAAAGCCAAAACCGTGTCCTGGATTTTTCAACTTATCGCCGTCATCATTATCGGTCAGTCTCTCGTCTTCAAATTCGGCGCAGCGGAAGAATCCGTGCAGTTATTCACCGAACTCGATATGGAACCCGAGGGGCGCGTGCTCATTGGCGTCCTCGAGCTCATCGCTTGCCTGCTCATCCTCATCCCCTCTTCGGTCGTCTTCGGCGCAATCTTGGGCTGCGGCCTGATGAGCGGCGCGATCATCGGGCACTTCACCCAACTCGGTTGGGAAGGCGATCGTCTTGAACTTGGACTGCTAGCTGCAGCCGCTTTGCTCTCCTGCCTTGCAATCCTCTACATACGCAGGCTCCAAATACCGTTCGTAAGCGCCGCACTCAAAGAAATCGATCGCGACTAGCCCCGCCTGAGTGGCTGTCCCAACTCCAAGCCCTCCGATCCGAAAACAAAAGGAATCCCCTAACTCTGAGAAACAATTTCTACCCACTGTTTCAGTCATAAATTCCCGTATTGCCGAAAGCAATACGAACGACTGGCTTTGTTAGACGGAATTTCTGAGCAGGCAGCTTGCGTTATAAGTATTTCTACGAATAGTTTGCAGGACGGACTCAACTCCTCATGTCTGCTTCCTATCCTTACCTATCTACCGCTTTCGCGACCCTGCTGCTAGCGACTGCGTGCGGAATAGCATTTACCAGAAGAAAACTCCTGCCCGACCGCCCCGCTCGCATCACCAACCGATTCGTAATCCTCATAGGACTATCGGTACTTCTCTACGGGATAGAGGAATCCAGAGAGACGATTCCTCTCATGCTCCTTTCGCTCGTTTTTATGAGCATCGCTCTGACTTCTTCACTGGCCGTCTATCTCAAACCTGAAACCAACCGACTTCTGCACGCCAGCTATGTGATCGGCGCGCCGCTAGCAGCCGCCTGCATATCTCTAGTAATCTACCCCCCGGATTCGTCTACGCTCCATTACGGCAGCAATCAAGAAGAACTCTTACCCATAGCATTCCAACCATGGGCAGGCGCCGTAGGGACATTCGTGGTTCTGACGGCCGGGGTGTCCATCTGCCACGCCTTACAGGCTTTCGCAAGGAGGCGATATGCCCGCCCCTACATCGAAATATTCGTTCTGACCTCCCTGGTCATTCTCGCTTCATACGATCTTTATCGCAACACTCTGCTCAATTCGCCTAGCTTCGCGTCGATCATCGGCTTCTCGCTCGCCGCCTCTACCTCGCTTCTCCGCAACGGTTTTCAAATCTACAGCGAACTCCAAAGACTCCAGTCATCCGACGCAAATTACAGAGCCAGCCGACTCAGCGACCAGCAATCCCACTTGCTGAAGGCCTTCCTCACTCGAGAGGGTGAGATCGCGAACTGCAATCCGTCCTTTCGCCACGTCGCCAATCGCGGACGCCAGTTCGTCGAAGGCCAAAAAATCTGGCGGCGACATGTTCTATCGATTAGCGACGAAGCCTCAGAAAGACTTAGGGCAGGATTCCGCAAATGCCGGAAAACCGGCGCAGCTCGCCTCCAATTTCCCTACGCGAACTCGAAAGAGCAAATCAAGTGGCTTGATGCGACCTTCAAGCAACTTGCCGCTCCAAGATCTACCGGAATTCGAGTCTCCTTCGAAGCCCACGACGTCACCGCCGAAAAACTCAACTTCGTCCGCTACCAAGAGTCTCTCAAAACAGCTAAGTCAGAAGAACGCATCAAAAACGACTTCATGGCTGTAGTCTCGCACGAGCTCCGCACCCCTCTAAACCCCATCATCGGCTTCTCCACCGTACTACTCCAAGACGAAGAGCTCAACCCAATCCATCGCGAACAAGTAGAAGCCATCCAAAAGGGGGGCGCTATTCTTCACAAAACCATAGAGGAAATCTTCGAGTTGACCCTTCTCGAATCCGAACAAGTTTCGCCAGAACTCGCGCCCACCGACCTTTTCTCCTTATTGCGGCAAGCAAAAGGCAAAGCCCTCGCCGACATTAGAAAAAGCCAAAAGGACATTGCCGTTTCCCATTCAATACAAAGCGAAATAAAAAGCCATATAAAGACCGATGGAAGACGCGTCTCTCAGATCCTGAGCATACTCCTCGAGAACGCCGTCAAATTCACCGAATCCGGAAATATCGACATCCGAGCCAAATCCCTCAGCGCCAACACCCTGCTCGCAATCGAAATACGCGACACCGGACTCGGCATTCCCGGGGAAAAGCTGGATTCCATCTTCGAGCCCTTTCGTCAAGGAGACATGAGCAACAGCCGCAAACACGGCGGACTCGGACTCGGACTGCCTATCGCAAAACGCCTCGCTAAAATACTTGGAGGTGACCTCGACGCTCGAAGCGATAGCGACGGCTCCAAATTCACTCTCACACTACCCTACCACCCTTATCACCAATCAAGAGACCTCCGCCTTACGCGCAGAAAACGCAAACCCAGCCAACAAAAAGCGATCCTCGTAGTAGAAGACGACGAATACAATCTCGGCTTCCTACGTAAGCTCCTTATCTCCCGTAACTTCCAAGTATTCACCGCTTTCAATGGCAGGCAAGCCACCGAAGTCATCCAAGAAAGCTATGAGCAGATCGACATCATACTCATGGACATCCATATGCCGGTCATGGATGGCATCGAAGCCACGCAGCGAATACGAGCCATGGAAATCGAATTCCTGTCTGATCGCTCCATCCCTATAATCGCTTTCACCGCGACCGCCCACCCGGATGACAAAGAACGCTGCCTCCGCTCTGGCTGCGACGATTATCTCAACAAACCGGTCACCGCCAAGGAGCTTCAGACGAAAATCGAAAGACATCTCGCCAACACCCAGCCATCGCACCGCAACGCCTTTCGTGGCGAAGGCAACTCGCTCTAGCAGGGCGAAAACACTCTCTTCCTACTTCCGCTTCTTTAACCGCTTGCGCACCCGGTTCATTTCCAAAAGACCTTTGCGGTGAAAATCGCCGATCTTCACCGGGGTTCGCTCCTCCGCTACTGAAAACATGATCACGCTCAAAGCCTCCTCGTCGAGAAAGGCTTCCCAAGGCTTGAGATAAGGCTTCGCGTACAACGAATCCACAATCTGCAGCTTCCCGCCTTTCAGTTCGCTGAGAATTACCCAATGAAGAATTCCCGAATCCCTCTTGCGAAACAAAGCCATCGCCACTCTACCGCCACGTAGATGGTAAAAGAGCTTCTCTTTGAAATACGGATTCTCTAGATCCAAGGCTTCAGCGGCAAATCCGTCCTGCCAAGCGACGCGATAAATATCCGGATGAATGCTCCCCATGCTGTCCTTCGCAAAAGCCACCGCAGGCTTATCGACACCCAGCCTCTCCCGCAATAGAGCCACCTCAGGACTTACCCCGTAAGCCTCGTAAATCGATTCCAGGCAATGAAAGCCACAGGTATGTCCCTCCACCTGTCGCTTCCCTACGATACCGCCAATTTCCGGACGCGGTTG
>JBCCZW010000494.1:0-3939 GCA_039186805.1 Verrucomicrobiota bacterium | reverse complement strand
TTTTGTCTAGTTCTATCTCCCTGGAAGTTACGGCGTTCATACGATTTACGGTTTGGTCTAGATGTTAGAGGCTGCTGCCACCCCAGAGTACTGAGTATTTTTCGCAGTGAATGAGCAGGCTCTTGAAATCGGAGAGCTGCAACTCGGGTGGGAGTTTATAAGTTTGGGCGCCTTTGGTTCGGGTGAGCTCAGCTACGAGAACGCTGCCATTGACGGCGTTTCGACCATTTACCTTCTGAAAGTCGTTGGGCGATAGGAAGATCTTAAGATCGGGACCATTGCTGGCTTTGAAGTCTTGCGACAGCGTGAGGAGCAAGTCCCCTCCTTGGGTTTCGATTGTCCAGCTCCCAGAAAGCGACTTTTGTCTTTTTTCAAAATCGCCGCTGGCGGACTCTTGGGCCCAGGTTCCCGAAGCGATTGAGAGGGAGAGGATAAGGAAAGCGATTGTTTTTTGGATATTCATAGTTTCTCTGTTTTTGTTGAGTTATAAATAACAGACAGGTCTGTATGTGTAAAGTCTAAATTTGTATTTTTTTATGAAAACCCATTTTTAGGGTCATAATGGGGCGAGCTGAGTGGGCTTAGAGTGGGGGCACGAATTAAGAAGAGGACCGTTCCTACGGGCGATGCTCGCTTACTGCCTTTTACGAGAGCATTCTACCCTCTGCTTAATTAAGGGGCGGTTTGCAGCTTTGTTGCTGTAGATTGGGAAGTGGGATTCTTGTGGGCTGGCTTCTCGTTGGTTAGACGCCCTCGGCGACGTACTTTTGCAGGAGTAGGGCTGCTTCGGAAGCTAGAGAGAGGCGGTCGAGGGCTTGGCTTGGGGTGACCGCGATTATGCTATGGCAGCTCGGCTGCGTGGCCTTTGCGAGGCCTTGGTCGCTGGCTGGGATGATTATCGCCAGTGGCTTGCCAAGTTCCTCTGCGGGGCAGAGGGCCGTGTAGTCGAGCAGGTCTTCTCCTTCGTAGTGCGAGCCGATTATGTAGTAGGACTTTCGCAGTTGCTTTGCGAATGCGGGCAGGTCGTTGAGAATGCGAAGTTCCGCCATGTCGAGTCCGCCTCGGGCGGAACGGTAAGCGGCTGGATCGTTGAAGAGGCTTATATTTGAGTCGGCGAAAAAGATCTTCTCGATACCGTAGTATACGGCGGAGCGAATGAGTTCGCCGGCTTCCGTTTGCGAAATCTTGCCCTCAACAATTAATAGCGGGTGAGCCTCTTTGGCAAAAGCTGCCGCTTGTTTGGGGCCGATCGTTTTGAGGGCGGCTCGTTTGGCGAGAGCGACGACGCCATCGTGGTCTGGAGTCTGGGCGAGTTGAGCGAGCTTTTTGTCGTCGGCTTGCTCGGCTATCTTGCCTTCTTGTCGGAGGAAATTGGCGGCGTCTGCGATCTGGGCGGCCATTTGCTGGCTGAAATAGAATTCTTCTACCACGAAAGGGTTGTAGCGGAAGACGGCATCTATGGGGTGGAGGCCGGAAAGGGGCGTGAGGCAGGGCGTTTGGTCGCGAGGGGTTGAGGGTGTCCGGTTGGGACGGTCTCTTTTTTGGAATTTGCGGCTGTTGGTTTTTCGATTCAAAGGGCGGGTCTGATTAAGGACTTCGATGAAGATGGAAGGTGATGAGGGGGAAGGGAAGTAGATTGGTGGGAATGTTGGTTGGACAGGGATGCGAGATGCGGTTGAATTGAGGGAGTGGATGAGGACCCGATAGAGATTCCGATAAATGGCGAGCTGGATTTGCACACTTTTCGACCTTCGGATGTGAAGTATTTGCTGCAGGACTATTTCGAGGCGTGTTTGGAGAAGGGGATCACGAGCGTGCGGGTCATTCATGGCAAGGGCACCGGGACTCTGAGGGAGACGGTTCATGCGCAATTGAGGAAGAACCCAATGGTCAAGAGCTTCGAGTTGGGGGGAATGGGCTCAGGCGGTTGGGGCGCGACGCTGGTGGAACTCAAGATGGAGTAACGCCAAGTTCCGCTCTACAGCGGATTGAGCGATTTTGGCTTTCGGTTAAAGCTGCGGGATTTCGGGTGGCGTTGGATTCCAATGGTTTTTCGGAAATGGAACGTTGTATTGGGGATAAATAGGCGCCTAGGTTTGGAGCCTTTTTCGAGTTATGCCCGATTTCTCTCACATCGAATACTCCATCAAGATCCCCTATAAGCTGAGGGTCTACTTTACTAGGGGAGCGTTTGCGACGGATAATCCTCTGTTTCGGGATTTGGCGTGCCGTCAAGAGAGCTGCACGCGTAAGAAGGCTCTGTTCTATATCGATGAAGCGGTGGCTCAGGCAAATCCTGATTTGGGAGCCCAGATTGAGGCATATTTCGCGGCGTATGCGGAGGATCTTCGGCTGATGGGCATCAAGACGATGATGGGGGGTGAAGCGTTGAAGAACGATGCGTCGAAGCTGGACGAAATTTACTCTGATATAGAGCGGCACAAGATCTGCCGACATAGCTACGTGGTAGGAATTGGCGGCGGGGCGCTTTTAGATGCGGTGGGATTTGCGGCGGCGACGGCGCACCGTGGGATTCGGCATTTTCGATTTCCGACGACAACGCTGGGTCAAGCGGATGCGGGTGTGGGCGTGAAGAATGGGGTGAACTTCAACGGGAAAAAGAACTTTGTCGGGTCTTTTGCTCCGCCGTTTGCGGTGGTGAACGACTTTTCTTTTTTGGATACCTTGCCTGAGAAGCACTTGCGGAACGGTTATATTGAAGCGGTGAAGGTAGCGTTAATTCGGGATGCGCGATTCTTCGATTGGATCGAGGCAAGAGCGGATAAGCTGAAGACGTTTGATTCTGAGTGTTTGGAGCGTTTGGTGCAGGAGTGCGCGGAGCATCATGTGGCGCATATTGCGACGTCGGGGGATCCGTTCGAGATGGGATCGGTGCGGCCTTTGGACTTCGGACACTGGGCGGCGCATAAGTTGGAGCAGATGTCGCGTTTCGCTTTGAGTCATGGCGAGGCGGTGGCTATCGGTATCGCGATCGACACGGTGTATTCGGAAGAGATGGGCTACCTGGATTCGCGTTGCGCGGAGCGAGTTTTGAGTCTGCTGCAAGGGCTTGGGTTTGAATTGTATTCGGAGTTTCTCGAGGAGGTAGGGAAGCGTAAGCTCCCGACGGTCTTGGATGGCTTGGAGGAGTTTAGGGAGCATCTGGGCGGGATGTTGACTATCACTTTGCTGAAGAAGATTGGCTCTCGCTTCGAGGTGAGCGAGATGGACACGGATGTCGTGATAAAGTCGATACGGCGTTTGAAGGACAGATTTGGAAATTAGGTTTTGTCTATGAAGCGGGTTGCGGTAATCGATGTGGTAGGATTGACGTCTGGTCTGATCGACGGGCGGATGCCCTCGATATCGAATTTCGTCAAGCGGAACCAGATGGCTAAGGTGAGGCCTGCGTTTCCGGCGGTGACTTGTACGGCGCAGTCCGATTATTTGACGGGTAAGCGGCCGAGCGAGCATGGAGCAGTGGCGAATGGCTGGTTTGACAGGGATTACAGCGAGATGTGGTTGTGGCGCCAGTCCAATAAGCTAGTGGAGCAGCCCAAGGTTTGGGAGGCTCTGAAAGCTGAGGATCCGTCGTTTACCTGCGCCAAGCTTTTTTGGTGGTATAACATGTATTCATCTGCGGACTACACAATCACGCCGCGTCCGATGTATCCGGCGGATGGGAGAAAGGTTTTCGACGTTTACACGCAACCGATGGGCATGCGAGAGGAAGTGAAGGCTGCGATCGGAGATTTTCCGTTTCCGAGCTTTTGGGGTCCGAGGGCGGGCATTGAGTCTTCGCAGTGGATTGCGAATGCGGCAAAGTGGGTTGAGGAAAAGCATCAGCCTACGATGAATTTGGTTTATTTGCCGCACTTGGACTACAACTTGCAACGCCTGGGACCTAATCACTCGGCAATCGCTGACGATTTAGAAAAG
>JBCCZW010000493.1:0-3948 GCA_039186805.1 Verrucomicrobiota bacterium | reverse complement strand
TCCGAATTGTAGTTATCTATGTCGGACTGAACCTTAGTAACGTCCTGGGCTAAAACTGAAAGCTCGCTCATGCGATCCAAAATACCCGTCATGCTTTCAAGATATCCATCCGCCGTTTGGATTCTCGAAACCGCATTCTGAATATTCGTTTGAGCCGCCTGAATCCTAGAATTCTGAGCGCTCAACTTCTCCGAGATGGCCAAGCCGGCGGCATCGTCGGAGGGATTGACGATCTTCGAGCCCGAGCTCAATCGTGAAAGCGAACGGCTGAGAGCTGAATTGCTCATCTGCAAACTGCTTGCTGCGTCCACTGCATTCTTGTTCGTATTGACAACCATGTTACGACCTTATCCTTAAGGGTTTAAACTTGTATTTGACTCTTGGCGACAGTTCCCAGCTAGGAACCGGCCGCCTCCTTTACTTTTTTCTTCGTTGCTAGGCTCTTCGCCAATCCGGACAGAGCCGGCTTGTTCTCAGAACCGCTCGCAGCAGGCTTGGAAGTAACGGCCATTGCTTCCTTATTCGCCGCTTGCATTTCTTCGACCAGTTCCTTGCGGACGATCGGTATAGAACGGGGAGCATCGATACCGAGCTTGACGACGTCTCCGTCTACTCGAGTGATGCGTATTTCAATATTATCGGCGATGACGATCGCCTCATTTACCTTACGTGAAAGTATAAGCATGTTCTATTGATCCTTCCTGGAGTTATCCTTTCACGCTTCCGGACAAGATGGGATGCCTCGCCGACAGACTCATATAGTTCTGAACGATGATCTGCTTCCCAATCAAGGTATTGCGATTCAATACCAAAGGTCCGATAAGATTGACGGTCGCTTCTTCAATAGACTCGCCATCTTTGATCGTCACGATATTGAAGATCAAAGCGTCTTCATGACTATTGATACCAAGCTTTTCGACATCGTCGTTAGGCAGCTCGACTTCATAGTCGGACAGGATTTCCGAAGGTTCAATGACCACAAAGCCAAGCTCATGATGCTCGACGCTGCGGATCCACATGAATGGGAGCTCCTCGTTGTTAACCAAGAGCTCGTATTTGACTACGTCAGGAAACCCGATCAAACCTGCAGGGAGTTCAAACTCCATCGGCTTAATCCAGACTTCCTTGTTTGGTTGAGTTTCCGTTGCTAATTTCATTTCCTATTAGATATTGTATTCAGTAGATTGCTACGCTTCTGCGAGATGGGATTAGAGATAGTTCAGAAGCGAGCTGTTCAACACCTGACCCGCGCTTTGCAGCGAAGCCTGGTATGCGTTTTGTATCTGCGTCAGACGTACGATCGTCTGAGCGATATCCACGTCCGCTTCCGCGGAGATGTTGTTTTCGAGATCCGTAAAGCGTTGCTTGTTGAGCCCGTCGTCGAATTCGATGCGCATCTGCACCGAACCTTGGCGGCTCAATGCGAAAATCAATTCATCCTCCGAAGTCTCCAAATCCTCGCGAAGGGTGTTCGTAACCGCCGCGGCAGACCCACTCTCCAACGCATCGCGAAGGTCGATCATACGGGTGATGAAGTCGGCAAACTTCTCATTCGTCGAATTGGAGGTGAAGGGCGAGATGGTGCCGGATTCGGACAAGTGGAACTCCGGGCCTTCGTTCGGATTAGTCCCGCCGCTGTAAACAGCTACATCCGTTGCTCCGGAAGTATCGATTGCAAAGGGAGGGTTGCTGCTGTCCGCCCCATGGAAGATATACTCTCCGTTGAACTTCGTATTGGCGCTTTGCATCGCATGCTCGATCAACTCGTCGACTTCCTCGGCGTACGCTTGAAGTCCTTGAGGCCCTTTCAAGTCATTGGCCAGTGTAGCGATTTCATTGATACGATCCGAAATACTGATAAAATTGTTGAGCTGCGAAATCGTCGAATTGTTAATATTGTCCGCTCGGGCCGCATTCTTGGTATACTGAGTGATGCGGCCTTTCTCCTCCTGCATGTCGAGAATTCGATTGGCGGCGGCCGAGTCGTCGGAAAGGTCGGTAATGCGCTGCCCCGTCGCAGACTGCTCGCTCAAGCTATTCATCTGCGTTGTAATACGTTGCAAGTGGCGGATAAGTCCGTCTGGGAAAGTGTTGTGGGTGACTCTCATGACTGCAGGTAGTTTGTATCCAAAAAATCGCTATATTAGACGGTTGATGATGACATCCAGCATTTCGTCGATCGTACGTATCAATTTGCCCGTCGCCTCATAGGCTCTTTGAAACTTGATCATATCCGCCATTTCCTCGTCCAAGGAAACGCCTGACACCGCATCGCGCTGTTGCTTAAGAAGATTGAAGACCGTCGCTTCATCGTCGGCTCGCGACTCGACCGACGCAACTGCTTCAGCCAGGTCGGAAGCCTGCGCGCGGAAGAAAGCGCCAAAGGTGCGATCTCCTAAGTCGGTCAAATTCGTTGCTCCTGCCGCAGTCGGATCCCCAAGCTTCGAATCTCCCAATTCCGCGATCGCCAGTACGATCGCATTGTCGCCCTGCTCTGTCGCTCCAATCGCTCCCGTGCGAAGCGTAGTCGAATTCAAGTTCGAATCTACGGAGATTCCTGCAGCTGTCAGATTGCTGTCGTCAAAAAAGTTTTCGCCCGCGACCGCTCCCGGATTGTAGATATTGTTCACCTCTTGCACGAGCGAAGAAGCCAGGGTATTCATCCCAGTCAAAAAGGAGGCGATCTCTCCATCTCGAGCCGCTAGCGCCCCGTGAATGCTGCCTCCCTTAATTGAAAGCGCTTCGGTGTCCCCCTTTACATTAAAGCTTGGAACGCCCGGCACGGAGTCATCGAACTCCAAAGTAACCGCTGTACCGCGGTTCACCAAATCAACGGTAGCCGGATTTCCGGAAATCGTAGGAATCGTAACTTTGATCTGACCGCCGCTCTTGTCGATGGTCGTTACATTGATCTGCATGATCTCGGAGAGCTCATCCAATCGGGCTTGCCGACTATCGCGGAGGCTCAACGCTTGTCCCGCGTGGCTCGCCTCGGCCCGAGCGATCTCCGTATTCAAACGAGCAATCTCGGAAATCAAGTCGTTCGCCGTATCCAAATCGGTCTCAACCTCTGAAGTGATATCCGCCTGCAGATCGGTGAACCGCTCCGAAGTCACATTGAGCTTTTCAGTGAGAATCCGAGATTTCTGGATAAGCGATTCCTTCTCCGCGTCAGACGCTGGATTCGCCGACAGAGAATGGAAGGAGTTGAAAAAGTCATTGAGGACCTCAGCAATGCCGCCCGATCCCGAGCCATCCGTTTGGGCGCCATCCACGAAAGCGGAGTCGCCCTGACGATTGATTTGCTGGCCGATGCTCGCTTCCGCCTTTTGAAGCGCCGCCAACTCGGCATCTAAAGAGCCCTTGATACTGGTCTCGCGAAGGATCTCCTTATCGAGAACTGCATCGCGCATATGCTGAAAGCCGGTCACCTCCACACCCAAGCCGCGCGGCCCCACCAAACTGTTCACCACTCCTCGATCGCCCAGAATCGCGCGCTGACGAGCGTACTCCGGGTTATTGACGTTGGACATGTTGGTACCTGCAGTCGTCACGCCAAAACGATGCGCGTTCAAAGCCTTAGTGGCGTTATGCAGGTCTCCGATTATGTTGCTGCTCATGCTTGTTCCGTATTCGTTAGATGGCGACGTCCGTGTCTTAGAGAGATGGTATGTTTACACGAACGCCTTGTAGCGTGATGGCATTCTTTGAGTGACGCCTACTCTTCCTTTCTTGCTGTAAGTCTTCGTATAATTCTCAGGCTGCAATGCGCGGAGCGTTTCCTGGGTAAGCTCCATCGTTCGCGAAAGCAGCAAGAAGTTCTGCTGAGCCTTGCGGCGCGTGCGAGTGATCATCTGATTGATCTCCTCCATCAGCGCTTCCAGCAGAGGGTGTATAAAGTCCGGGAAGTGCGGCAGCATCTTGCGGAGCGGAAGGCTCGGCTCGCAT
>JBCCZW010000492.1:0-3952 GCA_039186805.1 Verrucomicrobiota bacterium | reverse complement strand
TTTCGATATCAACTGAAGATACTCCTTCGCCCGAACCGTATCCAATTCCTCTTTTTCATTCAGCGTATCCACCAACAAGCGAATCGACGCCACCGGCGTCTTTAACTCGTGCGAGACAGTAGCCACCAAGTCGTTCTTCAGCTGAGCCACCGCAATCTCCTTCCGTAGGGCCCCGGCCAATACAACTGCAATACCGATCGAAAATCCAATCACAATCGAAACCACTCCAATGTAGCCAAAAGAGCTGCCAGCGATGCCCTCTTCGCTTTCATCCCAATCCACCGACAGTCGCCATCCATATAAAGGCTTATCCAAAACAATAATCCGTTGAACCGCGCCCACCAAAGCCGACGGATCATGCAGCTGCAAAGTCAGGCCCATCGAATCCTCAGAAAAATCCATCGCCCTATCGACAATCGAATCGAAAGTCTCCTTGGAAAGAGAAGCTACATATCCACCCAATCGATCGACCATAAAGTAGCCCCCCTCAAACTCGCCTAAGCCTCCGCTTTCCAATCGACCCGTGCTCGACATTTCCTCGAGGGCGCTCGACATCGCCTCCGCTTCCGCCAACAAACTCGAACGCTCGGAACCGAAAATCTCCGAATGACGCTCCAACAACAAGCGCCTCTGCTGCCTCCTCATCGAAAAAGCGTCGAAATCGAAGACCACTTCGTCCACCCTTTCCCTAATCGATTGGGCCCCTCCCAATTCCATAGCCAACAGAGCCATCAAACCCGCATAGGATCTTCCAGACCTAGAAATCGACTGTTGCGAACGCGGATCCGCCAAAGCCTCTGCGAGCACTTCAAGCTTAGCCGTGTCGCTCTCTGCATTTCTCGCCAGTGCAAGTCGCTCTTGAGCCCACCGGATAGCCGCTTCCGCTTCGCTACCGCCCCATTCCGGGTGCTCGATCTCCAAATCGACAAACGCATTCGCCCTCTTCTCTTGAAGCAATGTATGGATCGCATTCCGCCCGTTTTCCCTTCTCACCTCTTCAATGGCATCAAGAAAGAGCGAAAACTCTCGTTCCAATCGAGCAGTCACTGCCGTCACCCTGTCCTCGCGAGAAACCTCCAGTAGCTGTTGGTTCGCCATTCGTTCATTCTTCGTCGCCACTCGAACCAGCCAAACAATACACACGATCGGCTCTAAAATCGCCAAAGCCAGCAATACGAAAAGCGCCCAACGCTTTCTCTTCCTCCCGCCAAATCTGAATTTTCCAATATTCAAAGAAACTCTAATTCTCTAAACCCGTATCCAAACTTTGGAACATTTCATCGTAAACGCCCATTAGATAATCGTAATGCTCCCGTCCGCCGCGGACACGCATAATATGAAATCGTCCCTTCGCCTTAAAGAAAGTCATGCAATCGAAAAGCTCTGGACCCCCGTGGTCGTAGGTGAAAGTACTCCGCATCCAAGGTTCTCCATCCTTCTCGCCACGCTCCCATTCTTCCCCGATATAGGCGAATCCCGTACGCTGAGACTTCACTCTGTCAACCCTTACGGTGGCCGACTCCTCCGTGTCGCCTGAATCCGTTCCCATCATGTTACTTTCGGGTTGCGAAAAGACTTCGATTCTTCCCCTGGCCTCTTGCTCGATCGCGAAAAACCGGATTTCGCCAGGATCTTTCTCATTGGGATCCTGAAGCACGACAAAGGCATCGTCTAATCTGAAGCTGTACCCGTACGCTTCCTGCTCGTAAAGATTCTTCCGGCCCTGTTCTGCCGTATCAATTTTGTAGATACTCGCGATAATACTTCCCATTTCCATCTTCGCCAGCAGTCGCCTCTCATCAGTCGTAATCCACCACTTCTGAGAGTTACCCATCATTTGAGAGAATCCAACTACATAACATTCCATAGGGCCCATTGGAGTTTCGATCGTTTCGAATTTCTCAATGGTCGCATCCACCGCAGTCGTCACTCCGCTCATACCGACAAACAGATCCATAGTGACGCTAAACCCCTCCTCCAAGGGGAACTGGCGCATAGTCAGCAAAACTTGCTCGTTGTCCTTCACGCCCTCGATCACTGGAATCGAGCGCTTGCTTCCGCTTCTAGCATACTCGATTTCGATCGTCTCGCCTTTGTACCACCAATTGATCGCCCCCGTAGTCTCCTGAAAAAAGTGTCCGTAGACCGGTTCAAAAGTCTCCCAATCAACCTCGCTCGCGGACCGAATGTCCTGACCATTCACCAGCGCCTGGAATTCGTTTCTCCAAAGGCGTCTTCCCTCCCATTCGAATTCCCTCACCGTATTGGCCGAAAATCCCAGGACATTGCCGGTAGCGAGCTTCCAAACCATATGCACCCGCTCCCCGTCCGACCATGGAATCAGCGTCGGCTTAAACGCTCGCGGCAAAATTCCCAAAGCCCTTTCCGCCCACTCGCTCTGCTCAGGATAATTCTTTACTAAGGTGTTCAGAACGGTCAGCGCCTCCGGCCTTCTACCCATTTCCATCAAGCAAACCGCTTGACGAAACATCGCTTCAGCGGCCACCGCTTGATTTTCCAGATCAGCATCCACCACCTTAGAATAAAGTTCGTAAGCTTTTTTGAAATCGCCCTTCCCCTCTTCCAAAAACACGCCCTCCTCCAGCAAAACCTCCAGATCAGAGCTGTTCTGAGCGCCCACCGAAAACACCCCTATCAAAGAAACCGCTACCAAAGAACGAATGATTCCAAAATTCATCATGCTAAGAGACTACGCCGTTTGTGTTACCGCTTTATTACCAAACCAAAACGCCCTCAATTTCTCGCCAATATAAAGCGCTAACCCCAGCCAAATAAAACCGAAAACCAAGGCTTCGTTCATCCCAAACGGCTCTCCAAAGTGGAAAACCGCCAGCAATAAGGAAATCGTAGGCGTCAAATACTGAAACAAACCAATCGCCGTCAAGGTCAGCTTCTTGGCCGCGAAACTATAGATAAAGAGAGGCAAAACAGTGACAACTCCCGTCGATGCCACCAGACTCCTGAAGCCAATATCCTCTCCGCTCCACTCCAAGCTGCTGCGGGCGCCAAGCCACCACAAATAGCCCACCGCCACTGGCAGCATAAAGACGCTCTCCCCCGCCAAGCTAGTCATCGGGCCCAGAGCAGATCGCTTCTTCAAAAGCGAATAGAAACCCCAACTAACCGCGATCACCAGAGCCGGAAAAGGCAAGTATCCCATCCGCATGCCCATAATCGAGACGCCCACTCCCGCGAAAGCCACCGCCACCCATTGCAGGAAAGACGGTCGTTCCTTCTCGAAAATAAACCCCAAAGAAATGGATACGAACGGACACAAAAAGTAACCCAAACTCGATTCCGCCACTCGATCGTTCACCACCATCCACATAAAAGTAAACCAATTGATCCCCACCGCTAAAGCGCTGATTCCAATAAATCCCGTCGACCGCCAAGACTGAAATCCCGTCGCAAAGTCCCTCCACTTCTTCCTTAAGACCATCAAGGCAAAGGCAATCAGCGAAGAGAACACCAGCCGATACATCATCAATTCGACCGGTTCAATCCCCTGCAGCAATTTCCAATAGATGGGGACCAAACCCCAATGGATATAGCATATGATAATTGCAGCGTACCCCATTCGCCGCTCACAAAGAATCCCTCCTCTCAAGATGGCAATTTCCAAATACCCGCCGCGTCTAACGGGCTTGCCAAAACCTCCGGTATGAATCACCTGTCTACGAAAAATGCGAACGAGTATTTTAAGTAGTTCTTCACAATCTTGAATAAGCGAGTTGGCAAGCTTGAATTCCAGGATTTTCGAATCTCTCAAGAGCCTAAGCCAGTAATGAGTTTCTTTAGCTTCTTTGTAAGCTATTTGAATTTTTGAAATAAAATCCTTCTTACTTTGGCCGCCTTGTGCTTCTTCTACATTAGCACCAATAGAAGTACCACTTTTGAGGATTTGTCGAGCAAGGTCAAAATAATTTCTTTT
>JBCCZW010000491.1:0-3957 GCA_039186805.1 Verrucomicrobiota bacterium | reverse complement strand
CGCGATGATGAAGTTGGTTTCGCTGGTCGGTTTCGTTGTAGGCGGCGGTGAGGACGTGGAGTTGGTTTTCGTATACGAAGACGTCTAGGCTGAGGATGGCTTGGGGGTGGTCGTCTTTCGATGAGGAGGCGCTACTCGCCTGAAAGGCTAGGAGCGTTAGGGTTATGAGTAAAGCGTATTTCATTGAGTTGAGGGCGGAAGTCTCTCGACTTCCGCTACAGGGATGAACTTAGAAGCGGAAGCTTCCGTCGATAAAGTAGGTGCGTTGTGGATACGGGTGGGAGACGAAGTATTCTTCGTCGAGAAGGTTGTCGATGCCGAGGGAGAGGCTGGATTGCTTCTTTTCTCCTAGACGGTAAGTCAGGCGGGCGTCGAAGACGGTGAATTGGCTGATGGAGCCGTAGTTGTTGCCGAAATCGTCGTTCTCGAGGCGATTGAAGCTGTGGCTCTGGTGGCGGGCGCCTAGGGATGCGCTCCAGCGTTCGTCGAAGCGGTAGTTGGCGTGGAGGTTGAGGCGCCAATCGGGAATTCGTGGGAATTGGTTTCCTTCGTAGGCGGGGTTGGCAGCGTTCTTCTCAATGCTGGAGTCGGTGTAGCTGGCGTTGAAGCGCAGGTCGAGACGATCGTGGAGGAAGGAACGTTGGTCGTAGACGAATTCGACGCCTTCGGTTTCGACGTTGTCGATGTTGAGGAAGAGGCTGTAGTTGAGTTCCGAATCCAGCAGATTGAAGATAGCGTCTTCGACTTCGTCGCGGAAGAGGGTTAAGCGAATTTGACCGCCTTCGGTGTAGTGGATATAGCTGAGTTCGGTGGCGAGCGCGTCCTCGGGCTTCAGGTCGGGGTTGTTGCGATCGACGCGCCCATCGGTGCCGACTTGACCTTGGAAGAGTTCAGGCACGAGTGGGAAGCGGTGGGCCTTGGCTATGTTGAGGGTTAACTTCCAGTCGTCTCTTGGTTGGTAGTCAAGGGATAGCTTTGGAGAGGACTCGGATTGGCTGCGGTCGGGGTGGAAGCCTATTCCGTCGGCGTCTTCGACGTAGCCGCCGGAAGCGTCCCACCACTCTTGGCGAAATCCGGCGGTCAAGCGCCAGGATTCGTTGAGTTGGTAGCCTGCTTGGGCGAATAGAGCTTGGGCGCTGGTTTGACCGCCGGTGTTGTTGCGCACGGAGTCTCTGCTTCCGACCCGCCAGTCGTTGGAGTTGGATTGGTAGAGGGCGAGGTTGTAGTCGCTGAAATGATACCCTGCAAACAGCGAGAGGCTGTCGTTTTGGAAAGCGGAGCGCGAACCGAGGTTGAGGTCGAAGGTGAACCAGTCTGTATCGTCGAACCAGGTGACGCGGCCCGAGGGCGTGTAGTTGGGATCTTCTGGGTTGAGGTTGGATTGGCGGTTTTCGTCTTCGATGACGTTGAAGTATGAGAGGGTGGCGTCGAATTCCCAGTCGTTGGGGAGGTCGCCGCCGAGAGTTAGGCCGGCCAGGATGTCCTCGCGCTGGCGTTGGCTAACCCGGAAGTGGGAGGAGTTGACTGAGAATTCTTGACCTTGCGACTGGTAGACGCCGCCCCATATGGGGTCGCCGTTGACGTCGGTGAGATAGTTTTCGACCTGGTCTTGTTCGGAGTCGTTTTTCCAATAAACGATCGACAGCTGCGCTTGGAGAGATTCGGTGAAGTCGTAACGGGCCTTAAGCTTGAGTTGATCGTGTTCGAGCGTGTCGGGGCCAGTGGAGTTGTAGACGACGCGGTCGCGACCTCGCGGATCTTGGTCGTGGAAGGCTCCGTTGGCGAGGGGAGTGTCGGCTTTGGGCTCGGATAGGTTGGTTGCGCTGCGGTAGGTTTGCGGGTGGGAGTCGTTTTCTAGATGGTTGTAGAAGGTGTAGAGGCTGAGGTTCCCGATCTGCTCGCCGTAGGAGGCGAATAATTTATACCCGCCATAGGAGTCGTCGGAGCCGTAAAGACTGTAGTCTTGAGAGAAATACGTGGTCTTGAGAGCGCCTTCTTTCGTCGAGGGCATACGGGTGACGAGATTGATGGCGCCGCCGAGCGCGTTGCCGCTGGAGAAGGCGGAGTAGGGACCGTATTCGACTTCTGCATATTGAATTTCGTCGGGAGATACGGCGGCCCAACGGGGCGAGCCTGCCCAGCGGGTTTGAAGGAAGTTGGAGATAAGAATGCCATCAACTCTGACGAGCGAACGGCCAGTCATCCAAGTGTTTTGTCCACGGATTGAGGTGACGCCGTTGGTGTCGCCGATGTACCTTTTGCGGATGTTTAGATTGGGAAGGTACTTGATGGTGTCTTCTACGTTGACGGCGTTGATGCTTTCGAGCTCTTCGGCGGTGACGAAGGAGGTGTTTGCGATTACCGGCGTGGCACTAAAGGGGCCGTCGTCGCCGCGTGTGGAAAATGGGGCGAGTTCAAAGGCATCGTTTTGGTCTGCGGATACAGCTGTCGCGAGAATGACAGAAGCTCCGAGGACGTTCATTAAAAGCGCGTGTTTCATTTGAAGGTATGGATTTGCTTGGGCGCGTTGAGGCCCGGATGGATGTATATAGGTCGCGGAGACCTGCTCAGCTAGTTCGGGAATTTCGAATGCGCGATTGGGCCGCGACGAGCTGACGAGCTCGAGACGGATCAAGGCGATTACGGTTTATAAGCCTCGGTGTCGGCTGTATGCGTTTAAGGAGCCGAGTTGACGAAGCAGTCGCTATGCGACGAGTAGCTTAGGAGGCGGCGACTCCGGGCGAGCCTTTGCAAAGAGGGGGCAGGTAGACCGTTCTGTAATGCGTTCGTCTCGCTGAGGTCTAGGAAAATTTATAGGAGAATCTGATAGGGGGATGGGAGCGAGAAGGAAGGAGGGTATGGAGTGGTAGCTAGCGATGGTTTCTTCCATTTCCGCCTGTATCTCGTCCGCAGTCATACAAATGCCGCAAAGCTCTCGACCAGAGAAGGTTAGCTCAACAGCTTGAGCGGCTGGCATGATCTTCTGGTACTCGGCGTACATGCGAGTCCATGCGATGCCTTGGAGAACGATCACGTGAAGGCCACTGGAGAATGCCAGCGAGAGCAGCGCAGTGATGGCCATGAGTCTTCGAATCGTCGCGTTCATGTGATTGCGTGATGGAGAAGGTCATTGAGAAAGGGGAGGGATTTGGCAAGAAGGATTTGAAGGGCGCTTATGAACCGGGAGTTGGCAATTTAGTAATTGGAGGAGGTTGTCGGGTCTGATTTGGATTAGGATTGAGATTGGGGCAGGGAGGAAGTCAGGGTCTAACTTCCTTGTAAGTAGGTGGAGTCGCGAGGCGCAGTTGTCGATAGGTTGAATGTATTCAGGTTTTGGATCTGATCTGGAGTTGAATCCAGAACCTGAATGCGGCGTCAGGCAGCGGCGTAGGATTTGAAGTGGGAGCTTTGGGCATATCGATGCCAGATGGCGGGCGAAGGCTTACATCTTTTATATAATAAAATTTTGGATATTATATTGGAGGAGATATCCGTAATCGGCGATTGGTCATGCTGGGATTTCCGCTATTCGCTAGGCGGGAATCCGGGGACGGGATTTTAGACGAGGCGTTTTTGTCTGCGAAGAACGCGAAGGGATGGGAGGACCGGATGACCCGGGCGAAGTTGGGGGACGTAACTGTTTGCTTTATGAATGGATTGGCTTGGAGCTTGGCCCCGTTAGGTTGGGCGATCTGATGAGATACTGTTTATTTTTTCTTTTGATTATGAGTTCTATTGCCGCCCACCACTCGACTCCTTTTTTCGCTTTTAGTTTCGGATTTAAGGGGATGGAGCCTTATGAACGAGTAGCGTTTCTTGCCGAGGCGGGTTATGGCGGGATTGCGGCGAATGTGTGGAATGAGAAGACCTTCGGAGAGTTTGAGGGGATTTTAGATACGGATGAGGTACGGTCTGGGGAGTTTAAGGTTTATGGCGTTTACATGCCATTGGTAATTG
>JBCCZW010000490.1:0-3960 GCA_039186805.1 Verrucomicrobiota bacterium | reverse complement strand
CTTGGTAGGGGGCTCCTGGTTCAGTGTGGCGTTTATTGGCTCGGCCTTTGGGTCGTGGGATGCGGTGAATGCAGTTAATCTCGGCGTCGAGTGGGAGATTAAGGGGCTAGAGGCTCAGGATGAGCTCTTGATTTCAGTGGAGGACAAGAGTGGTCGGCAATATCCGATTGAGCCTTTGAAGGGGAAGGGGAGTTTGGATTTCGATGTCAGAGGAGCGGAGTTCGGGAAGCTTGCGGTTCCCGTTGCTTTTTGGGGCGTTGCTTTATTTGGGGTGAGCATTTGGGGGCTCTTTCAGCTTCGCAAGTTGTTCGATAACCTTGCGCGTGGGCACTATTTTGAAAGGATCAACGCTACGAGAGTGAGGCGCATGGCTTATGCGGTGTTTGGAGTTTTAGGTTTGAGGTTGACTGGCCAAATTATGTTTGAATCCATTTTTGTAGTACAAACTGGAAGTCACGTGAGCGTAAGTGGAGTTGAGATCGGAATCAGTCCGCTTCTGATTTCGGGCTTGGTTCTGTTAGTGCTTTCTCAAGTGCTCAAGGAAGCGGCTGTGCTCAAAGAAGAACAGGATCTAACCGTCTAAGCTCCGCTCGATCATGCCTATTAAAGTAAATCTAGATCGAGTGATGCTTGATCGAAAAGTAAAGCTTACCGAACTTGCGGAACGGATTGGTATTACGCTGGCGAATCTTTCCATACTGAAGACGGGCAAAGCGAAGGCGATTCGCTTTTCTACGCTCGAAGCGCTTTGTCGGGAGTTGGATTGCCAGCCGAGCGACTTGCTTGAATTCGAGGAGGAAGAATGATCGGGTTGTGATTGGAATTTAACCACAAGAGATCACAGAGAAGTGCTTTGAGATGTTGATTGTAAGAGTCCAGGCGGTATCGAGTTCGCGAAGCTATCCTCGTTTGCTTCGCGAACTGAGGAAACACTATTCCTGGGAATGAAGGCCGATGGTATTTCCTTCCGTGTCTTCGACGATTGATATGAAGCCGTATTGTCCTATCGAGAACTTGGGGGCTTGGATCTTGCCTCCGGCCTTTTCAGCAAGGGCTGCATTGTGGGCGCAGTCTTGGCATGCGAAATAGACGAGGGTGCCTCCGGTCTTGGGCTCTACGCCCTCCATGTAGCAAATCGCGCCCGGCGCACCTGGCAGGAATTTTTCTTGATCCGTGGGGAAGGCCAGCATTTTCACGGGGGGGACGTTTTCCGCTTCCGGAGAGGGAAGTTCTGCGAGAGAGACCTCGAAGGTCGCCTCGTAGAATGCTTTTGCTCGACCGAGGTCTGAAGTGTAGATTTCAAACCAGCCAACTGGATTCCTTTCAATATTCATAGTCTTTTTGATTAACGTGAATTCTAGAATTGGCCAGCACTCAATGGTTGGGTATTGTTACGAATTGGTTCTGCCAAACTGAGCTCTTCGTTATCCGATTTTCGGCGAGCGATGCTGATTGGTCCTCGTAAACACCGATAGTTTCGACTTGGAATCCTTTTAGCGAAGCGTCGCTCCGCTTTACAGGGTGGATTCGCGATTCGGAATTCGTTTGTCCGCAGATTCGCTAGTTCTAATGGTGGGCTCTAGGCCGCGTTCGGCTTGGACAGTTGCGGAGGAGCTGATGCGACGACACGGCCTGCTTGGGTGAGGCTGAAATCCAAAGCGATGTTGCTAACTGGTCCAATGGCTTGGGCGTGTCGAGCTTTGATTGTATCCTTGCGGTTATGACGTAGGGCGATGCGTCATTCTAGTCGCGGGTCAGCTGAAAGATAGACATCTAGGATTGCTTGGCTTTTAGGCTTTTCTGGAGAGCTCTGAGGTCGCTGCGTTGAGTGGAAGCGTGCCTTTTGCGGGCGAGTTCGTTTGTGATGCCGAGCAGAGACGGATTCAGGTTGGCGTCGCTTGAGTGCGAGTACGCGAAATCTATGTATTGCTCGAGCAAGTCGTTGTAGGTTTCTCGCGCGGTCGCTTTGTGCGTTTTGCTCTTCAGTTTCTCGCCGAGACTGTGAGCTTCCGTCAGGCGCATTCCTATTTGATGAGAAAGCAGGGTAAGGCGCTTTTCGGTTTGCGGTCGCGCGAGGCGATTGAGCAAGTCGTCGAAGGGCCGGTCGTACTGAGCGAGTTCGGCGACGAGGAAGGCGAGTTCTTGGGGACGCAGCTCCGAGAGGTCGAAGGTCGCAAGGCTGAATGTATTCAGATTTATAGGATGCAGGCTTCGCGATGCGTGGAAGGTCGCGAACCCGAATCCTCGTTTTTTGTCGGAACGGATGAGGGGGTAGCTGATGACGTTTTTCTGAGGAACCTGAAAGGAGAGTCGAGAGTGGGTGGAGAATTCGTTGCGGAAGGTCGCTCCTAGAATGTGGTTCTGTCCTTTCAGGGTTTGCGTGCTGGTCTTTTCGGTCAGCTTAAGGCCGAATTGGGGCAGGAAGTTTACCCATGCGGGGCTGCGGGAGATATTGGGCGACGCAACGAAGAGCGAACCGCCGTCGTTGTAGAAGCGTTGGAGGAGACGAGCGGCGAGAGGGTCGGGGTTATGGCCGAGATCGGATACGACGTAGCCGTTGAGATAGCTCCTGAAGAGCGAGTCAATCTCTCCGTCCTCTTGGTCGATGGCAAATAGGTCGAAGCCAAGCCCGCGAGCGGCGAGCGCGTCTTTCAGGAGAAGTAAGTCGAAGTTTCGTAGTGAAGGAAGGAATACGAGTATGTCGGATTCTTTCGCGTAACGTTTGCTCGCGTAGGAAGGAGGAAGGTCGTATTGGATCTGAACTACACCTTGGCTTGTGATGCGAATCGCCAGGGCTTGTTCGCGGAATTCTTGCTCTTCTGAAATCAGGTAAGAGATGTCTAGCTCCCGAGATCCGCCTTGGGAAAGGGGCGGTAGCGTTTGGCGGGCGAGGCTTTGGCCGTTTGCGTCGAGAAGGGTAAGTTCAAGTTGAGCGGGCGTGGTTTTTCCTGTTGGGTTTGAGAGTCTAGCGAGCGTACGGTTTTGCTGATTCGAGAAGAGTGTTGGGTTGTGATCGAGGCGCGATAAGTCTAGCGGATAGTCGAGGGCGATGCGGAAGACTTGGCTATGGATGACTCTCCCGAAGTCTACGAACTCCGCTTTTATTTTGATGGTTTGCTTGATGGAGGCATCCGGATTGACGAGGCCGCTTAGCGAGCGGCGATGGGACAATGCGGCTCGTGGGTTTGCGGGTGGTAGTGAGAATTTCATTACCGTTTCTATGGCCGGTCCTTCTAGGACGAAGAGTCGAAGGTAGCTTTGCTTGCTGCCTTGAGACTTGAGACCAAGATTCTTGAAATCTACCGAAAGGTGGAAAGCTTCGTTGATGGCGAATACGCCGTCTTGATTATCGTCTTCGAGGGTAAAGGAGATACCGGCGAACACAGCGTTGCTCTTGTAGTAGCGGTCGCGATCCGCGAAGCCTCTGGCTTCTTCGGCCTCTTCGAATGCGCGAATGTTGCGAGCGAAACCTTCTTGATTTCCTATCTTGCTGTGAGCGTTGTAAGCGCCGTTTGCGTAGGCATCTTGGTAGATCGGTGAGTTTCGATCTGGGGAGCGGTAGGCTTTTTCGCGAACTTGCTGGTAGAGCCCGGGATAGTCTCGGTTGAAGCTTTCTGTTCGGGCGTTTTGGTAGTAGCTGTCGAAGGCGTCCCGTTCGAAACCCGCAGCTATTTCCGGATAGAGCTGAGGGTCAGAGTAGATCTCGATCTGCTCCTCAGCTCGACGATAGAAGCTTTCCTTGAAGTGGAACTCGTAGGCTCTGGAGTACTCCGCGCGAGCGATTCGTTTGTAGTGGTGGCTGTATTCGTTTTCGAAATGCTGGCGGAGGGATTGGGTTGGGAGCTTTATGTAGGGGAGACTTTGCGGTTCGATGTAATGGTGACGAATGCGTGGGGAGACTCTCGGGCGAGGCAGAGACTCATCGATAGGAGAGGACAGAAGGTGGGCTTTCATTGAGAT
>JBCCZW010000489.1:0-3961 GCA_039186805.1 Verrucomicrobiota bacterium | reverse complement strand
TAGCATTTTTAAGGGCGGCTTCTAGGTTGGGAGAGCCGTCGTCCAGCGCCATGACTTTGCCATCTGCCATGATTTTTGCTAAGTTATAGGCGGCGAGCGCTCCTTGATTTGTCTCCAGCACAGCCAGGTAGTAGCTGGCTGCTCGCTGATAGTCTTGCTCGACGTAGTGGCCTTTTTCATACATCCAGCCCAAGTTGATTTGGGAAAGCGGTTCGAGGGGCGCTTTTTGGGCGTAGTCGTAGGCTCGCTCGTAGTCTTTTATGACGTAGTCGCCGCGGAGGAAAATCGAGTTGAGTTGGGAATAGGAGATCGAGTAGCCGCTTGCTCCCGCTTGTTCGTAGAGCTCGATAGCCTGGAAGATATCGGTGGTTCCTAGCGCTCGCGCTTTGATGTGGAGAGCGACCGTTACGTTTTCTTCAATCGCTTCGTCGAGAAGTTGGAACTTGGATGCTTTTTCTTCGGGTGTGGCGTTAGGAACGTACTGGGAGTGGAAGGCTTTGGCGAGTGGGGAGCCGCCCTCTGCGAATTCGGCCCACTTTTCCTTGCTAATTGAGAGGTCTGAGCTTTCGGTTTCGAAGCCTCGAAAGAGGGCGACTTGTCTCCAGTATTCGGCTACCGCGCGGTCCTTGAAGACGGCGTTGCCCCAGTAATGAATATAGGCGAGCTCAAAGGCGGCGAAAGCGTCTCCTGTATCCGCCTTGGCATGCCAGTCCTCGACGTTGAAAAACTGACGCCCCGTTGGGAGGACTTTGCTGTAGGCTTTGGCGTCAGGCTTTTCAAGGTAGGTGATGTACTTGTCGCAGTCTTCTGCATTGTAGCCGAGCTCTTTCGCTTTTTTGAACTGCGCGAGGGCGGCGGGGAGATCGGGTTCGCCATCCCACGCAGACGCCAGGGCGATGCCGTTGAAGTAGGCGCTGAACGCGTTTTCGAGGGCAGCTCCTTTTTCAAAGTAGCTTTTTGCTTGGGCAAGATCGACGGGGACGCCTTTGCCTCGTCGATAGAAGTTGCCGAGGTAGGCATTGGCGAGGGCTTTTTCCCATTTGTATTCGTTGGGCAAGGACAGGCATTTTTCGAAGAAGTGACGCGCGGTGCCGTAGTCTTTGAAGGGGGCCTGATCATCAATGGCGAGGGAGGCGTAGTAATAGTGCTTCAGAGGGTTATCTTGGGCGTCGGCGATCTTGGCATAGGCGTAAGCGTCTGCAAACGACATCCCCATGGTGTTGCTCTCGCGGAAGTAGTTTTTTAGGGCGACTTCAGGGGTGGCCATTGGGCCTGATGCGATGTTGGCTTGATTGCGGTCAGTAGTGAGTCTTTCGATATCGCTCGCGCTGTCGTATTGGGCGGCCGCTAGGATTGATCCGGTTTCGCTGATGAGCTTTTGCTTGTATGCGGGATCTTGGAATACTTCGGGTCCGCTGATTTCGATTCCGCCGAAGTGGGGAGCAATTTTCATCCAGAAGCGGGAGAGGAGGAGGTTTTGAGAAGTGCCGATTCCGAACGAGTGGGTGAACATGAGATCGTGGGTCGCACCTGCGTATCCGGCTGCGAGATCTCGGTAGAGGAATGATCGATTGAGTTTTTCCGTGTAAGGAATTCCTGTATTTCCTTTATTGATACGACCGCGGATTTTACCGTCGACTGCGTTGGAGGAGTTATTGTTGATGCTGGACATCGCCATGCTTCGGAGTCGCGCTCGGACATCTGAGTCGACAGCTCCCATCAAGACGAGGAGGCCTTGGGCTTGGTTGGCGTCGAGCGAACGATTTTGGGTTATGTAGAAGGCGGCTTGCGCTATGAATTCGTTGTCAGCTCCAAACGCGTCGAGACCGGCTTTCGCGAAGGCGGTCCGGTCGTCTCTTTCGATCGAAGGGTTGTTGAGGATGGGGACAAAGAGATTTAGGTATTCTTTGACCGAGTTGGCTCGGGCGGCGTTTCGGTCAAAGGTTTCGAGGGCTTTCGCGAGGGCCAGCTTTGAGGGGTTGAGGGTCTGGGGTTGGTAGACGTCTTGAGTTTGTTTGTAGGCGGCTAGGAACTTATCGCGAGTGGCTTCGTCGGCGACGGGTTTGATGAAGGCGTGTAGGAGGGGATCGACGGGGAGTGGCTTGGTAGGGTCGTAGAGTTGGGCGGTGTTGGTTGGGTCGTCTTGGGCGACGATGGTGTAGAGACTTCTGCCTTGGGCGAAGTCGTAAAAGAGGTTGGCGTCTGTAGCGGCGACGGGGAATTCGATGGGTGTCCAGTCGGTTTCTGGCGTTTTTAAATTGGGGGCGGTGAAAAGTTGGTTGCGGTTCTTGATGTAGTACTGGCTGTCGTAGTGGCCGAGGAGGTTGTGGCGGAGACTGACTTTGGAGTAGTCTAAGCTCCATTTGATACCGTCGGGAGAAGTGAAAAAATAGTGGTCGGCGACGAGGACGAAGTTTTTGCCGTCGTGGAGGAGGCGGCTGAAATCGGTTTCCTCGAGCATGATGTCGATCTCGCGGGACCAGGTTTGGCCATCGTCTTGACTTTGGGAGACGTAGGGACGAACGGAGTAAGGCGAGTCGGTGTTTCCGGCGACGACCCACTTTCCGTTTCCGTCCGTAGCTGTGTAGAGGTAGTAGGCGACACCTTCAGTGTTGGTGATGCGATGGAAGGGTTGCCAGTCTTTACCGTCCGTGGATTGATAGAGGGTGAAAGCCTGGTCGTGGAAGAAGATGCGGTCGTGAGCGTAATAGGGAAGGCCTTCGGGAAATGTGTCGGGAACAGAATTTGTCTCACCGGTGGCGAGGTCGTAGCGATGCGTGTTTTCTTCGGTCTCGGCAAACACAGCACCAGCAAGGACTGTGGCATTTATGATTCCACTGCGGGCTCCGAGGAGGTACTCCCAGTTCGAACCATCTGCGGAACGAACTATTGAAGCGTTGTCGGAGTAGGGGTCTTGGAGGGCATATGCTTGGCCGTCATAGACGGCGAAAATGTCTCTCTCGGCACGCAGACAAACGAGAGCAGCGGCGATTGAGATAAAGGAAGCGAGGGCGAGACGGAAAAAGGTAATTGGGGCCATCTTTGCTGATTCGATTTATTATGCGGTTTTCTAAAATGTTTTTGGACGGACGAGTCGCGAAGGCAAGTTTTTGACGTTATCAGATTTTCAGTCTGGGTTTGAAGCGATCAGGTGGTAGAACTGTTCAAAGGGGTTCGTCCTCTAAACAACCAAAGAATGGGGCATGTCTAAAGTGAATATCTTCGCCCTTGTATTGCCACCCCCGCAGCAACCGTTTTCGCCTTGCGGGCCTTGCCGCGTCAAGAGCTGTCGACTCCGTCGACCGCGGGCGAGCCGCGGCGAGGCATCACGGCAATTCCACCCTTCAGGTTTAGGGGCTTGATGTACCGAGCGTACGTATACATGCGACAAATACATACTGGAAGTATTGGCGGGGCGTCGGCCGGCGGCTTCGGCAGTTTTATGCAGAATGCCGCTCTGCCCCACATGTCTCGCCGTAGCCTCCTGGCGAAGGCCCCACGGCAATTTTCGAGGTTTCGGGATAGGTTCCAGTTTGGTGATGCAAAGAAATGTATTTCATCCACGCTAAATATTTCTATGCGAATTCGAAGGAGCGTTTTCTATCGGAGTTCCTAACCACGCAGGCTGATGCCATCGCCTTGGTCGGTGAGGACTAATTGAGCGGCGGCTTGAAAGATATCGGTGGTGTAGACTAGGCCTTCGACTCGACCTTCCTCTACAACCGGAATACATTCGTATTCAGAACTTCCTGCCAGTTTTATGAGGCGAGCGAGTTTGGCTTCGGGCGCGACGGTGGGTTGATCTTTGGGCAAGACTTCGGCGATGGTTTTGCTGAGATGGTCTTTGGCGGACTTGAGGAAGGCTTCTTCGAGTTCTTCCCCCTTGGCTGGGCTCCAGTCGTTGAGGATGCCTAGGATGAGATGTTGCGGCGTGAGAATGCCAGCGAAGTTGGCTTCGGTG
>JBCCZW010000488.1:0-3964 GCA_039186805.1 Verrucomicrobiota bacterium | reverse complement strand
GAGTAGGGGCCAGGTGTTCGATCTCGGGCTCGAAGTCTGAGGTCTCGATGCGATCGATTAGAGCTTGAGCGGTGTAGAATTTTCCTCGTTCGAATGGGTCGAGATAAAAGGGGATATCGTCTTCGAAGCAGCCGACGAGGAAGTGACCGGGAATCCCGATGGGATCGAGATGGAGACCGATGCGTTGGGCGACGATGATGTAGAGGATAGAGAGGCTAATTGGAAGGCCTTTGCGTGATTCGAGCACGCAGTTGAGGAAGCTGTTTTGCGGGTCGTTGTAGTTTTCTATATTCCCGCGGAAGCCGCTCTCGTGGAATAGGACGCGGTTGAGCACGAGACACTCTTCGCGAGCGCTAGTTGGCTTAACGACGAGTTCGCGGCAGCGCTGGGCGAGTTTGTCGACTTGTTGGCAGAAATCGCCGATGTCGAGATTAGGGTGGGCGATTCGGGCGATGAGGAGGCTGCCGGTCTCGAGTTCGTAATTGAGCGAGCGGATGAACTCTCTGAATTCTTCGACGGGATTGGTTTGATTGAGCTCGGCGAGAAAGCGTCGAGCATGCCAACTGAGGATCCGATTGTTGGTTTGGCTCGCTTCTTTGAGAATGACGAACCCTTGCGGCCCAAGTCTCGAAAATTCTTCGAGCAACGCTTTCCTCACCGTTGGGCTGGGGTCGTCTAGAAGATCAAATAGCGCCTCCTTTTTATTGGTGGTCAAATTTGTATCTATCACACCCAAGACTTTGCGTAAGTTTGGAATGATCGCAACTGAGAATAATCTGAATTTTCTCCTATTTCGGGGTCTGCTCCTCCAACTAAGTAGTTTTGCTCCCAGGTTTCAAAAGGCGCTGTAGGAGGAAAATGGATGCGTATCGATAGATTCCGTGAAAAACAGAAAAAGCTATATTGGTCTGAATTGGGTCTTAAGCGACTGATTCGCAGGGACTTAATGCTGGATTGAGCATAGGGGATTGCGGTAAGCGCTTAGCGAATCGCTAAAGAATTCTCTCTATTGGACGTTATCCGAAAATACGGCGAAAAAGGAGTTTCGCGATAAATGGATTCTAACTGAATAACGAGCATGGATCAGCTCTTCCCAGTGAATAAGTTGGATAAGCAAATTCCGGTAGTGCGCGAAAAGCGCGAATCATCGGAGCGCGAGTCCAATGGGCAACCTCTCAGGACGGAGGATGCAAGGAAGATCGTTTCTCAAGAGACCGAGGACGAAGATCTTCTGTATGAGGATGTTCCTTACGAAGGCGGTCCAGCCGGCAAGCACCTAAACACGTTTGCTTGATAAGGTTTTTTGCTTTGCTGCGTTGGCTAGAGTAGCAATGAGATCGGCGGAGAGGAAAGGCTTGGGAATGCAGCCAGCAGCGCGCTTTGATCCGAGGCGATCTTCGATCTCCTCTCGACCGCAGCCGCTCATGGGAAAAACATCGAGATCTGGGGATATCTCTATGAGCTGATCGTAGAGGTCTTCGCCTTTGGCTTGTTCGAGATTGAGATCTAGGAGGGCGCCTTTGATCTTTTCCTTATGTGTGGCGAGTTGCTCGAGAGCTTCTTTAGGCGTTGCAGCGAGATGCGTTTCAGCTCCCGCGGATTCTACGATGACGGAAAGGAGATTACGGAGGCTTTCATCATCGTCGATGATTAGGTAAGAGCCTGAGAGGGAGGTGAGCATTCGGAAATCTTCTCTTGGTCGCTACAATCGCGGACTTCGCTACAGTTAGGGAGCTTTTCGGTTTTGGCAATAGGGATTTTGGGGAAATGGGCGTTGAACTTAGGGGGAGTCCACTTGCGCTTGAGGTTCAGTTGTCTTTATTTCGTGAATACGCCTGTATATTTCGAGGGATAAATTTGCATTGCAATCGAAGGGCGAGACGCGATTTATCACAGCTTGTGAATAGAAGGCGTTTAGCGATTGCGGGACTGTTTGGTTTAGTGGGTTTTCTGGTCGCGGCTTTCGTGTTGTGGGGCTATCGGGAAGAGATCAAACAGATCGATTTTCAAGCTTGGGCCGACCAGGTGGCGGAGAAGGGGCCGATCCCGTTCTTTGTTGCGATGGCGGTGTTGCCGGCGGCTTGGTTCCCAGTTTCGCCCTTCATGATTGGAGCGGGAGCTTTGTTCGAGCGGGAGGTAGCGGTGCTTGGGGTCACGCTGGCGATGTCCTCTAACATGGCGTTTTGCTGGCTGCTTTCTGGCAAACTGTTTCGTCCCCTGTTTGAGCGTTTGTTGGCTCGATTCGGCTACACGGCGCCGGAGTTGAGCAAGAGCAATATGGTCCAGGCGGCCTTGCTTCTGAGAATTACGCCGGGGGTGCCGTTTCCGTTTCAGAATTATATGCTGGGTTTGGCTAGAATGCCATTTGGGTGGTACATGCTGGTTTCGCTGCCGATTTCCTTGGGCTATGGAATGTGCTTCGTGTTTTTCGGGGATGCGCTGTTTGAGGGCGATCTGAAGATGATTCTATTAGCTGTGAGCGCGCTGATTGCGGCGAGTTTCGGCATTCGAGTTTTGAGGGAGCGGTTGAAGCGAAAGAAGCTTGAGGAGGAGCTGGCGTGAGTTTTTTGGGCGAGTTCGGAATGGATAAGCCGAAGTCGGTCGGCGAATATACAAGGGAGATCAAGCAGCTTTTGGAATCGAGGATCGAACCTTGCTGGGTGAAGGGCGAGGTATCCAATTTCAGGAGACAGGCCAGCGGGCATTTATATTTTTCCTTGAAGGATCGCGAGGCTCAGCTGCCGGCGGTAATGTTCCGGGGAAACGCGGGCCGTTTGGACTTTGAGATCGACAACGGGCTGGAAGTCATGGCTTTTGGCGAACTTAGCGTCTACGAGCCGCACGGGCGCTATCAGTTGATCGTGCGGGCAATGCAAGAAGCGGGAGCGGGCCGTTTGCATCTGGAGTTTGAGCGGCTGAAGAAGAAGCTGCAGAACGAAGGGTTATTTGATGGGGACCGAAAGCAGGCTTTGCCTCAGATGCCTTTGAAGGTGGCCTTCGTGACTTCTCCGACTGGCGCCGCGGTGCAGGATTTTATTCGGATCTTAAAGCGGAGGGATTGGCCGGGCGCATTGACCGTGATACCGGCTAAGGTACAGGGGAAGGGAGCGGCAGAAGAAATAGTGGAGGGGTTGAAGTTGGCTGAGAGGCTCGGCGGCTTCGATGTGATCGTTTGCGGACGAGGCGGCGGGAGCTTAGAGGACCTTTGGTGTTTCAACGAGGAGGCGGTTGCGAGGCAGATTGCAGTTATGGAAGCGCCCGTCGTTTCGGCGGTCGGGCATGAGATCGATTTTACGTTGAGCGATTTTGTGGCGGATACGAGAGCGGAGACGCCGTCTGCGGCCGCTGAATTGCTTAGCAGCGCGACCTTGGCGCAAATCGAGCGTTTAAAGAGAGCCGCGGAAGGTCTTGATGAAAACCTAGACTACTGGATACGACGCAATCGGGAGATTGTCGATGGGATCGCATTGCGCCTGAGATCGGTCTCGCCGGTTACGCGAATCGAGAAGGCCTTTTTGAAATTGGACGACTTGTCGAGCCGGATTGATGCGGTGGCGGATGTGGGCTTGGCGGCAAAGAAGGAGCGTCTCTTGGAGCTTTCGGCTCACTATGCGAAGCGCGATCCTGATCATCGACTGAGGTTGTTGAATGAGCGTCTGGTCGCTCTCGCTCAGCGAATCGAGAGAGGATGGGTTCAGAACTTTTCTCTGATGGACCAGCGGCTTGAGAGCTTGGCTGGCGAATTGAGGTTGATTAGTCCGCAGGCGACTCTGGAGCGCGGCTATGCGATGGCGTTAGGGAAAGAGGGCAAGCCTATTCGCAGCGAGAAAGAGGTGCCGGATGATGGCGAGTTTGAGACGGTCTTGAGAGACGGACGGTTCAGGACCCGTCGTCTGGGCGCTTAAGCGGCGGAGTCGAGTTCGGTGAGGAGTCGTGAGGCCATGGGAATGTTAGAGACTTTTAT
>JBCCZW010000487.1:0-3966 GCA_039186805.1 Verrucomicrobiota bacterium | reverse complement strand
GCGGAGCGAGATCGGAGGTAGGAAGTTCCATTCAGGTCTAGTGCCACAGGGATTTATCAAGGTTGATAAACCTAGTTGGATTTGTTGCGGGAAGGTTATCTCCGCTTTCTGAATGATGAGTCTATTTATTGCCGATATTGGCGACGTTGTAGTAGGGGTCTTCGACGACGTTTACTTCTACCATGGAACCGGCTTTGGTAAGCAGCTTTCTGCATTCTGGGCTTAGGTGGCGGAGGTGAAGCTTCTTACCGGCTTTTTGATAGCGCTCGGCAAGACTGTTGATGGCCTCAAGGCCGGAGTGGTCCCAAACGCGCGAGTGTATGAAGTCCACAACTACGTGTTCGGGATCTTCGTTGGGAGTGAAAATGTCTTGGAAGTGGGTGGTGGAACCGAAGAAGAGCGGCCCGTGGAGGTCGTATTCCTTGTAGCCTTCCTCGGACTTTTTGACCTCGATACGGATGTGACGAGCGTTTTCCCAAGCGAATACTAAAGCAGCGATGATGACGCCGACAAAAACGGCGAGGGCGAGGTTGTCGGTCGCTACGGTGATGCCTGCCACCGCGATAATGACGAAGGCATCGCTCAATGGAATCTGGCGGACCACGCGGAAGGTGGACCATTCGAACGTGCCGATGACGACCATGAACATAACGCCGGTGAGGGCAGCAATCGGGATTTGCTCGATGAGCGGAGAGGCGAATAGGATAAAGCAGAGCAAGCAAACCGCTGCTGTGATGCCGGAAAGGCGTCCGCGTCCACCTGATTTAATGTTGATCATCGATTGACCGATCATGGCGCATCCGCCCATTGCGCTGAAAAATCCGCAGGTGAGATTGGCGAGACCTTGACCGACGCATTCGCGATTGCCCTTACCGCGGGTTTCCGTGATTTCGTCGATGAGGTTAAGCGTCATCAAGGACTCGATGAGTCCAATGGCGGCGAGGATACATGCAGTTGGCAAGATGATGCCAAAGGTTTCCCAGGTGAAGGGAACCGCGGGGATATGGAATGTTGGGAGGCCGCCTTTGATGGACGCAAGGTCGCCGACAGTGGGAGTGTTGATTCCAAGTCCAATCACTGCGAATGAGATCACGATGATGGCGGCTAAGGTGGAAGGAACGGCCTTGGTCAGGCGGGGAAGGAAGTGGATGATGGCCATGGTGGCGAAGGCGAGGCCAACGGTGATCCAAAGGGTAATGCCGCTCATCCAGACTTTTTCGCCGAGTTCGTTTTCGACCTTAAAGGAGGTGAATTGGGAAAGGAGGATGACGATCGCGAGTCCGTTTACGAAGCCCAGCATCACGGAATGCGGTATGAGGCGGATGAATCGGCCGAGACGGAGGATTCCGCAGAGTATTTGGATGACGCCTGTGAGGGCGACGGTGGCGAAAAGGTACTCTGCCCCGTGTTTGCCGACCAGAACGACCATCGCAACGGCGGTGGCTCCGGTGGCTCCGGAAATCATCCCTGGGCGACCTCCGGCGATCGAAGTGACGAGGCCCACTATGAATGCGGCGTAGAGTCCGACGAGAGGTTCGACTCCGGCGACGAATGCGAAGGCGATCGCCTCGGGGACGAGGGCGAGGGCTACGGTAAGACCGGAGAGGAGGTCGTCTTTTGCGCTGTTGGTTCGCTTGGTGATAAGGTCGAACATGACGTGATAATCGGAGGAAGTTCGCTTTGGAAAATTCCAAGCCGCTAGACCCACACGAGTGAGTTGTGGGGCGGCAATCACTGGTCAGACCTAATCGGGCTCGGTCAGAGGAAAGGGCCGGAGGTTGGAGCGCGCGGGGGAAAAATCAAGGATTATGTATCTATTGGCGGTTGGCTTTTAGGCGAAGGGGAATTGAGGGCTCTACAGGGATCGAATGAAGTCCCTGGTCCGGGTTTCGGTTACGGCATGCGGTGGCCCTCAAAAACGGAAAAGCCGCGTCTGTTCGGCAACTACTCCGATCGGACGCGGCTTATAACGTATTTCCTGATACGAGCCTGATTAGGTTGAAAACGGAGAGGAACTGTCAAGAAACGGGCTCTCTGGAGGCCGGCTCACGCTATTCACCTTATTGAATAGATCGGAAATCGCTGCGAATTAATCGTTGACTTATCCATGTCTGGCGATTGCGAGAGCGGTCCAGAGTGGAATCGTGACTCCGCAGAGCAGGTAGGATGTGAAGAGAACTGCGGATACGCGTTCGGCGTTTCTTCCGAATGACTGGGCTTGGAGCATGAGGCCTGTCGCAGGGGCGGAGGCGGCTTGCAAGATGAAGAGGAGCGCTATGATTGGGTCTGAGGTCAGCCAAGGGATAAACTCCATGGCGAGGAGCATCAGTAGCGGCATAAAGATGAGCTTCTGTATGTTCACCTGTATGCAGTCCTTGAGGTAGGGCTTGAGATTGAAACTCAGGCTGCCGAGGGAAGCTCCCAGCACGAAAGTGCCCAGAGGGATCGCGCCCTCCCCAATGAAGCTAGCCGTATCGATGAAAAAGCTTGGGATGTAGTCTCGGAGTCCGGTCAGCGAGAGAGCGAGAGCGGAGAGATTGGCGATTAGAGGCGGGCTGATGATGGACTTCCAATTGAGCGGTTGGGAGTCCTCTCGACTGAGGTAGAGCTTTCCGATTCCCCAAAGGAGGGCGTTGTGGGCGAGGATAAAAAGAAAGCAGATGAGGGCAAAGCGCCCGAAGTCCTCCTTTAGAATTGCCTGGCCAAGCGGTAGAATCAGGTAGCCGGCGTTTTGGAGGAACGAGAGGGGAATGACCGTAGGCGAGACTTCCTTGCGAAATTTGCTCAGTCCCGCTGCGAGGGTCCATCCGACGACCGCGATCGCGCACGCGGAAAGGGGAAATAGCCACCAATCTGGGAGCGACTCAGTGTCTAGCTTGATCGTGATGTTCGAAAAGATGAGGCAGGGGAGGAAGAGGTAGATGACTGCATTGGAGATGGCTTTGATTGATCGTTTGTCGATGATGTCCCTTCTGACGAGCCAGCCTGAGGCGATGATCATGAGCCCAATTTGAGCAACGGCGAGGAAGGTGGCTTGGAAGCTGGCGAGGAAGGGAGTCATCGAGAAATCGGATTCAGCAGATTGCAGTTTATCGCCGAGGGAAAGGAGAAAGATCGGGTTTTGGTTTTGCAGGTTGATTTTTCGGGGCCAAGGGGTGTTGTGGGCGGAACATGTCGGATGCCCAGATTCATACGCTTAGCCTCATCCTCCCGCTCGAGCAATCAGAGGACGAGTCGGTGTGGCTGAAGCGGGCGGCTCGTAAATTGAAGGTGCACCCCAAGCGAGTTGGCGGAATTCGCCTGCGTAAGCACTCGATCGACGCCCGAAAGAGGGAAATCAAAATCCAGCTTCAATTGGAAGTAGCGGTCGATGGAGATTTGCCGGAGGACCCGGCGTTGAAGCCCTGTATCCGATCTGTGGGTACTGAGGCTAAGCGCCTGATCATCGTGGGTTGCGGCCCAGCTGGAATGTTTGCCGCTTTGGAAGCGCTTGAATTGGGATGGCAGCCGATCATTCTGGAGCGCGGAAAGGATGCGATGACCCGGCGGTTCGATTTGGCTCCGATTATGAGACGAGGGCAGGTGATCGAGGATTCCAATTATTGTTTCGGCGAAGGGGGCGCGGGGACGTTTTCGTATGGCAAGCTTTATACGCGGGCCAAGAAGCGGGGGCCGGTGAGAAAGGTTTACGAGACGTTGGTGGCTCATGGCGCGCCGGAACGTATTCTGATCGATGCGCATCCGCACGTGGGTTCGAATCTGTTGCCGAAGGTGGTTAAGGGGATTCGAGAAACGATTCTCGCCTCGGGCGGCGAGGTTCATTTTGAGACGAAGGTAGGCGGATTAATCCGTTCAGCGGATGGCAGAAGTATTCGCGGCGTCACGACGATTGACGGGCGCGAATTCGTGGGCGGAGCAGTGGTGTTGGCTACGGGGCATAGCGCTCGGGATATTTTCCAGTTGTTG
>JBCCZW010000486.1:0-3970 GCA_039186805.1 Verrucomicrobiota bacterium | reverse complement strand
TTATTTCCCAATTTAAAATCTCACTTTAAACTTATTTGTTCGAATCGCCCGATAGCCGACGTGGCTGCGAGGCAGACTTTAACCCAATCGCTTAGCGGAGTTACAACTCCGCTCCTCTTTTATATGTCTAGCGAAACTGAAGATCTCGAGCTGGATCTTGGCGAAGATGCCAAGCCTAAATCTGCTGCCAAGAAAGCAGCAAAAAAAGCGGCGAAAAAAGCTGCAAAGAAAACGGCTAAGAAAGCCGCAAAGAAGGCGACTAAGAAGGTTGCGAGGAAGACCGTGAAGAAAGATGTCGAGTCCTACGAAGATTCTGCGGTTACTGAATCAGCGGCTAGGGAAGAGCAAACTCCTGCAAAGGAGGTAGTCCCGGCTGAAGATAAGGACGAATTTCGTCCGACGGATTTCAAGGGACGTGGCTCCCATTTTGATGACGCGAATGAGGTAAAGGTCGCTCCCGATCCACAGGATTCCGCGGAGTCGCGCAAAGATCCGGTTGAAGCTCCGGACGCGGATGGCGAAAAGCCAGGCGACGATCGGGCGGGCGATAGCAGGGCGCGTCACAACAATAACAGAGGCGATCGAAATCAGAATCGCGGTCGCAACAACAATCAACAGCGAGGCCAGAAGGGCGGTCAAAACCGAAACCAGAACCAAAAAGGCGGCCGTCATCAAAATCAAAAGGGCGGTAAGGGAAAGAACCAAAGGGGCCGCAAGCAGGGGGGCGGTTGGAATCAACCCTTGCCTCCGGCGGAAACGGGGATGGTCGAAGGCAATCTGCCGGCTAAGGAGCGATACGCGAAGGCAGAGGAAATCGATAAGCTTTGCGAAGAGCTGGATCTGGAGAAGGCAGTCTACAATTTGGCGGAAATCTACGAGCTGCACATAGATGAGTTGCCTGCCAAAGCGATTGAGTTGGAA
This sequence comes from Verrucomicrobiota bacterium, assembly GCA_039186805.1. Classification (GTDB taxonomy): domain Bacteria; phylum Verrucomicrobiota; class Verrucomicrobiia; order Opitutales; family Opitutaceae; genus JBCCZW01. The sequence continues at coordinate 3,049 of JBCCZW010000486.1, read as the reverse complement.
CTTGAATTTGAGGAAAAGCCCAGTCGCAAGCAGGTTATCGAAGCCTTGTTCAAGACGGGTCGCGAAGAGAAGCGGAAATTCATTGATGAAGGTTTCTTGGATTTGACGGATGAAGGGCACGGTTTTGTGGTGCACCAAAAGAGCAACTACCAGCTCAAGCCAGAGAGCACCTATATACCGGCGTCATTGATTAAGCGATACAGCTTGAAGCGTGGGCACCATTTGACCGTCACCGCCCAAGCTCCAGAAGAAGGAGAGCGTTGCGCGGCGACTATCAAGGTCGAATCAGTAATGGGAGGAGCTCCGGAGGATATTGAGAAGGTGACGCCATTCGAGGATCTGACTCCTTACTACCCGACCAAGCGAATTGTTCTCGAGACGCCGATGCCGAGCAATTCTAAGAAAGACGTTTCAATGCGCGCTTTCGATATCTTGACTCCGATCGGTTTTGGTCAGCGTGGACTGATCGTCGCGCCGCCTCGCACGGGTAAGACGGTTCTTTTGCAAGGTTTGGCCAATTCTTTTCAGACAAACCATCCTGATACGCACTTGATCGTCTTGTTGATCGACGAGCGTCCTGAAGAAGTGACCGACTTCAAGCGCCGCGTGGATGGCGAGGTGATCAGTTCGACTTTCGATGAGACCGCAACGAGCCACGTGCACTGCGCTGAGATGGTAGTTGAAAAGGCGCGACGGATGGTGGAGCACGGTCAGCATGTAATTATCTTACTCGATTCGATTACGCGTTTGGCGCGAGCGTACAATACGCTTGCCAGCAACAGCGGCAAGATCATGTCGGGAGGTATCGAGGCTTCGGCTTTGCAGAAACCGAAACGTTTCTTTGGCGCGGCACGAAACATCGAAGAGGGTGGAAGCTTGACCATCATGGGTACTGCTTTGGTGGATACGGGAAGCAAGATGGACGAAGTGATATTCGAAGAGTTCAAGGGAACCGGTAATATGGAAATTCACTTGGATCGCGATTTGATTAACAAGCGAGTTTTCCCTGCGATTAACTTCGAGCGTAGCGGCACTCGTAAGGAAGAGTTGCTTTACCATCCTCAAGAACTCGATAAGGTGTATGGATTGCGCCGCGTAATGCAGGGCGTACCGGGAGTAGAGGCGATGGAAATGCTGATCAAACGACTCAAGGCGACTTCGACGAATATCGAGTTCTTGATGTCACTGAAATAGTTTTTGAAAGCCGGGCTGAGAGGTCCGGCTTTTTTTGGCGGTCATCATCGGACTCGCATCCGATGCTATTTTTGTACTTCTTATCTTTTCTTTCTTCGTTCTTAATTTAGCTCATGTCGAATGCCTCTCTGATTATCCAACTTGTGGAATCCAAGCAGTTGGTTTCCGCGGATCAGATAGAGGTTTTGAAGCGTTCTGGCGCGGATGGCGATGAGGCCTTGTTGGCGCAGTTGGAGGATAAGGGCTTTTTGAAGCGTCGCGATGTCATCGATTTGCTATCGGAGGAGTTTGCAATGCCGGCAGTTGATTTGTCGGAATTGGATTTGTCTGCGGACCCGAATGAATGGATTGGTGAAGAGCTGGCTCGCCGCTACAATGCTTACCCGCTAGGACTCGAAAACGGAGTGGTTCAGATTGCCATTTCGGACCCCTTGGAGGTCGAAGCGATCGATGGGTTGACGCATATTCTGAAGCGTCAGGTTGAGCCTGTATTGGCGGATGCGCGACAGATTTCAAAGGTGATTTCCATCAAGTATGGAGGCGAATCTGAAGATGAATACGCATTGGAAGATGAGGTTGTTACGCGTTCGGATCCTTTAGCTGCAGATGGCGTAACGATGGATCACGAGGGGCTCGACGATGACGATGCTCCGATTATCCGATTGGTGCAGGTGATCATAGCAGACGCGATTCGATTGCGAGCTTCCGATATTCATTTGGAGCCCTTGGAACCCAGATTTCGGCTTAGGTATCGTGTCGATGGAGTGCTTGAAGAAGCGCCGAGTCCGCCCCCCAAGCGTCTTCAGTTGCCGATCGTCTCGCGGATTAAGGTGATGGGAAAGATGAGCATCGCCGAAAAGCGTTTGCCGCAGGATGGCCGCATTCAAGTGCGGGTCGATGAGGTGGATTATGACTTACGCGTCTCTTCCCTGCCGACGGCTTATGGCGAGAGCATCGTGATGCGAATTTTGGATAAGTCGGGTTTGATGCTCGGTTTGCCTGAACTAGGATTTCTGCAAGACGATCAGGCTGTATTTGAAAACCTGATAACCTTGCCGGATGGAATCGTGTTGGTGACGGGCCCGACCGGTTCAGGCAAGACGACGACTTTGTATAGTTGTCTCAACTACATCAATAAACCTGACCGAAAGATCATAACTGTAGAGGATCCGATCGAATACCAGATGGCAGGCATCAATCAGGTGCCGGTGAATCGGAAGACCGGAATGACTTTTGCAGCGGCTTTGAAGGCGATGCTTCGTCAGGCTCCGAATATCATCATGATTGGCGAGATCCGCGATAAGGAGACGGCGGAGATCGCAATTAACGCTTCGCTGACGGGACATATGGTATTCAGTACCTTGCATACGAATGATGCGCCTTCGGCAGTGACGCGGTTGGTCGATATCGGCGTGAAGCCCTACTTAGTAGCCACTTCGTTGAGAGCTGCTATGGCGCAGCGATTGGTGCGGAGAATATGCCCGGATTGCAAGGAGCCCTACGAGCCGTCCTTACATGAAGTGAGCGCTCTGGGACTGGATCCCAGCTTAGTGGGGTCGTCGAATTTCATGAAGGGTCTCGGCTGTCGCACATGCCATGGCCACGGTGTAAAAGGGCGCTTTGGGATTTTCGAAATTTTCCTCATCCAAGAGGAGATTGAAAGGGCGATTTATACGGGGGCGAGCGCGGCTCAACTCCGCTTGATGGCGAAAGAGATGGGGATGCGGACGATGCGGGACGACGGAGTCCGCAAAGTTGTGGGCGGGTATACTTCGGTGGAGGAAGTTCTATCGGTCACCGTAGCGGAACCTACTGTGGTTTAGTCACTTCGACTTAATTACGACAAATTCGCCAC
>JBCCZW010000485.1:0-3972 GCA_039186805.1 Verrucomicrobiota bacterium | reverse complement strand
GTGGAGTTTCGACGTCGACTTTGCAAAGAGCAGAGAGCGAGAGGGCAGTGATCTTTCGGCGCTCGAAATGGTAGGGGTCCAGCTTGTCGTCTTCTTGCGGGGCATCGTCGTTTTGTACCCAGAGTTTCATCACGTTTGTGGCGAGAGATTGGGCGACTGGAATTTCGTAAACAGGGTCTTCGGTAAGGGAGACGCGAATGGTATCGCCGAGACCGTCGAGGAGAAGGGAACCGATGCCGATGGAGCTTTTGATGCGACCGTCTTCGCCGTCGCCCGCTTCGGTGACGCCTAGGTGCAGCGGGTAGTGCATGTCTTCGTCTTCCATACGGTCGACGAGCATGCGGTAGGCTTCGATCATTACCTTCGGGTTCGAAGCTTTCATGGAGAGGATAATTTCGCGGTAGTCATGGGACTCGGCGATGCGCAGGAACTCGAGAGCGGACTCGACCATGCCCAGCGGGGTGTCGCCGTAGCGGTTCATGATGCGATCGGACAGGGAGCCATGGTTGGTACCGATACGCATGGTGCGGCCGAGCTCTTTGGCGCGTTTTACGAGTGGAGAGAAGTCTTCGTATATGCGTTGGATTTCTTCCTCGTATTGAGAATCCGTATACTCCCGAACAGCGAATTTCTTGTTGTCGGCGTAGTTGCCGGGATTGACGCGGACTTTTTCTACGTGCTCGACGGCCTCCATCGCCGCCGAGGGAAGGAAGTGGATGTCGGCAACGAGAGGTTGGGTGAAGCCGGCGGCCTTGAATTGCTTTTTGATGTCCTTGAGGGCAGCGGCCGCTTTTTTGTTGGGAGCCGTGATGCGGATGATTTCGCAACCTGCTTCGGCGAGGGCAATTGATTGCCGTACGGTCGCTTGTACGTCCTGCGTGTTGGTGGTGCACATGGACTGGATACGGATAGGCTGATCTCCTCCGACTCCGACGTTGCCAATGAAAACTTCACGACTCTTACGTCGAATGGTTTTGTATCTAGAACCGCAATACAGGCCCATGTTCTTTCTGGTCCGTTAATTGACGCTGATGACTCTTCGCTTTGCTGTCCCCCGTGGCTCGAAGAGCTAATTTGATTTCAGGGATTCCGGTTTTTCGAACACCCACTCTATTTGCTTGTTGACGCGCTCTTTGTAGGTTTGCTCGTCTTTCGCTTCTTTGTTCCAGCGGGAGGCGTCGAAAAAGGTGATATAGCAGATCATTCCGAGAAGGATGACCATGAAGGAACCCTGTACTGAGGCGATGAAATTTATGGGAAGGGGCTTGTTTTGAATTTTCGCAATTGTGGCGAAGGCGATGTGTCCACCGTCTAGGACGGGAATGGGAAGCATATTGAAAATCGCCAAGCCAACGTTGATCATGACGATCACCCACAGCATCAGCCGGAAGTCGATTTGGCTGGTTTGGTAGATCATTCGCGCGATGCCGACTGGGCCGCTCATATCTGAAAGGTTGATATCGGATTTGGGGCTGACGAGGGCCTTTAGATTGGAATAGGTCTTAATGACGGTGTCCACTATGAGCTCTTGAGGAGGTACTTTGATATAGCTCTGCTTGCCGGTGAAGATGCTGATGCCAATGGCTTCGATTTCATTGCCGTCGGTGTCGATTTTAATCGTTTGAGGCGTCGCGTTGAGAGTCTTGGAGGTTTCGGATCCCGATTCGTCTGAGCGGGCGATTTGAATTTCTACAGCGTTGTTGGAGGCCGCTTTAATGAGGTCGCGGTAGTGAGTGACGCTATATGGTTTTACGCCGTTGACGGAAGTGATGATGTCTCCCGTTTGCAATCCCACTTCGGAAGCCGGAGAATTCGGAACCACCGTGTGAATGATCAGCGTATGAGAAGGTTGGATACCGATGAGGCGGCGGTTGGTTTGCTTTGAGATGATGGGGTTGAGTGTGAAGTTGAGGTTCTCTCCGTTGCGATCGATTTCAAGTTCCGCGATGCGTTGGCCATCATCAGCTACTTTGGAACCAATAGCGATGTATTGCTGGAGATCCATGAAGGTTTCGATCTTGTAGCCGTCGATCTTCGTAATCCGGTCGCCGATCTGAAGGCCGGCTTTTTTGGCGGGACTGACGGCCACGATGCCATCGGATGTTTCGACGGTCTGGGAGACGTGACCAATAATGGAGTTGGTGTTTTGTTCCGCGGTGGGAACCTTTACTTGCCAGAGTACGGTGGCGATGATGAAGGCGAAGATGATGTTGAAGACCGCTCCTGCAGAAGCGACAATCACTTTGTCTGTGTAGGTGATTTGGGGCAGTTGCTTGATGTCGGAACCTTCGCCTTCGATGCCGCGCATGTCCGCGAGCTGTGGAAGGGCGACGTAGCCCCCTAATGGAAAGAGCGAGATGCGGTAGTCGATGCCGTTTTTCGTCCAGCCTAGGAGGCGCGGTCCGAAGCCGATTGAAAATCGATCGACTTTGAGACCTCTCCAAAGCGCGGCGAGAAAGTGGCCGAGCTCGTGGACGAAGATGGAGCCGCCGAAGAAGACGACTACCATGGCAATCGACCAGATGTTCGAGAAGATTTGAGTGAGGCTAAAGTCCATTTCCCTAGGTGGTGTTTTCTAAATCAAATCGGAGGCCGTTTGGCGGGCCTTTGCGTCGTATGCCAAGACTTCCTCGAGGGAAGATGGTTCTAGATTATCTATTTTTTCGAGAGTTTTCTCAATGATCTTGGCGATATCAGTGAATCTTATCTTTCCTTTTACGAAGGCGTCTACGGCTATTTCGTTGGCGGCGTTGTAGATGCCAGGCGCGACGCCGCAGGCTTCCATGGCGTGTCGGGCCAGACCAAGGCAAGGATAGCGCGCGTCGTCTAGAGGACGAAATTCGAGCTGCATCGCTTGCGTGAAGTCGAGGGCGGCACTGGTCGCTTGGCTGCGTCCTGGATAGAGGAGGGCGTGCTGGATCGCAAATGTCATATCGGGAGGACAGAGTTGGGCGAGGACCGAGCCGTCGATGCATTGTACCATGGAGTGGACGATGCTTGGCGGGTGCACGATCACGTCGATTTGGCTTGGCTTGGCCTGGAATAGCCAACGGGCCTCGATCATCTCGAGCCCTTTGTTGGCCATGGTAGCGGAATCGAGCGTGATCTTCGGGCCCATGTCCCAGTTAGGGTGTTTGAGGGCTTGTTCTAAAGTGACGTTGGAGAATTGGTCGAGGGGGAGGTCGCGAAAGGGGCCGCCGGAGGCAGTGAGGATGATTTTTTCGACGTGGTTTTGATCGATGCCTTGGAGGCACTGGAAGATGGCGTTGTGTTCGCTATCCACAGGGAGGATGGAGACTCCTTTGCGGGCGGCGGCTTCCATTATGAATTTCCCTGCAAGAACCAGGATTTCTTTTGAGGCGATCGCAAGTTCCTTGCCTGCTTCGATGGCAGCGAGGGCTGGGCGGAGTCCGTCCGTACCGACGACGGCGACGAGGGTGGCGTCGGCTTCTGACAAGGCGGCAAGTTCGCAGAGACCAGTGATCCCGGAGTAAAAGGTGGTGTTTGATGGGAAGTCGTTGGAGTGGCGAGCGTCGTCACAGGCTGACGCGTCGAATAGACCGATATGGGCGACGTTGAACTCTTGGCAGATGGCAGCGAGCTGCTGCTGGTTTCGGTTGGCCGCAATGCCGACGAGTTGAAGTTTGTCCGGATGCTGGCGAATGACTTTCAGCGTACTGTCGCCGATTGAACCGGTGGCGCCGAGGAGGACGATTTTCTTCGGGGAAGGCATTAGCGGAGGTCTGAGGTCTGAGGTCGGTACTCAGAAGGGGTCGGCTTCGTTAGGCGGCAGCATGGAACCGCTCCTTGGGGTTGGGCTTTGGGCTGGTGGGCTCTGAAGGTCGGACCGAAGTCCAACATCCCGGTTTTTGGGCTCTTCTTCATATTAGGAGGCCGAACAAGAGGTAAGCGACGGGTGAGGAGAGTATGAGGGAGTCGGTTAGGTCGAAGGCGCCACCGATGCCGGGGATG
>JBCCZW010000484.1:0-3976 GCA_039186805.1 Verrucomicrobiota bacterium | reverse complement strand
GGCTACTTTCACCTCGGATATGTGGAATTGATTGTCGCTCTTGCACATCAATTCAATCCATCTCCGGATCGAGAGGTCTCTCAGAGGATTCACCACTAGGTCTCGTCACATCGAGATGATGCTGAGTCGCGGTGATCTGACGGTGGCGAGAGGTTCCTGCGTGCGGCGGATATCTGCTCTAGAATCCCGTAGATGGGGTTGGTGCTAAGGAGCGATATGCCGACATCGGGAGGTAGCTTTGTGGAGGATAATAGATCGGGCCTAGGTGGTGGGGTTTCCCGTGGGTAATTTGATTGATTGAGTTTGGGTGATGAATGCAATGCGTGGAGTATTGTTTGGGTAGTCCTGGTCGAAGGGCTTTTAGGGGGTTGAGTGATCTGATCCTCGAGCGGCTGTATGGGGAAGTTGACGGGTTTCAGCGATTGTTGGGAGGGCGTTGAATCGGTGGGTTGTCGGGTCGGCGCCCCGACCTACAGTTTTGGAGGGGGGTGATTCATCTCGGAGGCGTTGCGTTGCGAAGATGGATTGACGGGTCATGTCGGCTTGGGCTGTAGGGGCAAAAAATTCTAGACGGGGGAGGCGCGCGTGGGTTTGCTGGGAAATAAGGTTTTTTACTTTTTCTCCTCTCGATGAATGAACAGATTGAAGAATGCCGCTCGAAGCTGGATCAGGTCCGCCAGAGCTTGTCCGAGGTGATCGTCGGGCAACGGGGTTTGGTGGACCGCTTGTTGCTGGCTTTGTTGTGCGATGGCCACGTCTTGATGGAGGGCGTCCCGGGAGTGGCGAAGACTCTGGTGGCGACGACCTTGGCTCGTTCCTTGCAGGCGACTTTCAATCGAGTGCAGTTTACTCCCGATCTTTTGCCGAGCGATTTGCTCGGCAGCCTGGTCTACAATCCGAGGGAGCATGAATTCAGCGCGGAGAAGGGGCCGGTGTTTGCCAATTTGGTATTAGCGGACGAGATCAATCGGGCGCCGGCCAAGGTGCAGAGCGCCCTGTTGGAATCGATGCAGGAAAAGCAGGTGACTTTGGGGAAAGAGAGTTTTCCATTGCCGCATCCGTTTCTTGTTTTGGCGACTCAGAATCCGATCGAGCAGGAGGGGACTTATGCCCTACCGGAAGCGCAGGTGGATCGGTTCATGTTTAAGGTGAAGGTGGGTTACTTGAGTTTGGATGAGGAGCATGCGATGATGAAGCGGATGGCTCGGTCGGCTCCGAAAATGGAGGTGGGGGCTGTCCTTTCCGTCGATGAGATCTTGGAGATGCGGAAGCTTTTGGACGAGATCTATATCGACGATAAGGTGGAGCGTTATATACTGCGTTTGGTGGACGCGACGCGGAATCCGGATGCGTACGGCTTGGACATATCGCGTTACTTGCGCTTTGGAGCCTCGCCTAGGGCGACGATTAATCTATCCTTGGCGGCGCGTGGAATCGCCCTGTTGGACGGGCGCGATTATGCGGTGCCGGATGATGTGAAGGCGGTGGCTTATGATATTTTGCGCCACCGGATGGCGATTTCCTACCGGGCGGAGGCTGAGGGGCTGAGTTCGGATGATCTGATCGAGCGCGTTCTGGCGAAGATCGCTATTGTGGAGGAATGAACGAAGGAGGGGACAGTCGACTCAACTTGCTTGAGTTGAAGTGCCGGCGACCTGTTGAGCATCTGCTGTCGGGCGAGTACCGGAGCGTCTTCAAGGGTCGAGGTATCGAGTTTGAGGATACGCGGGTTTACGAGCCGGGCGATGACGTGCGGGCGATGGATTGGCGCATCACGGCCCGAACGGGGGTTCCGCATGTAAAGCGTTATGTGGAGGAGCGGGAGCAGCATTTTTATTTGGTCGTCGATCTGTCGGCTTCGACCTTAAGCGATCGAGCGGGGCAGAAGCGTCAGACGATCGCGGAGTTCTGCTCGCTTCTGACTTTGGCGGCTCTGAAGAACAATGACCGAGTGGGGCTGATTTTGTTTACGGATCGGATCGAGCTGGTGGTGCCGGTAGGCAAGGGACGCATGCACGGGATGCGGATAATGGATGCGGTGTTAAACTTCGAGCCGAAGGGTTCGGGCACCCGCTTGGGGGAGGCCTTGGATGTGTTGGGGCATTTGGCGCGGAAGCGTTCGATTGTATTTCTGATATCCGATTTCTTTGCGAGCGGCTATGAGCGCGATCTGCAGGCCGTGGCCTACAAGCATGAGACGATTGCAGCGAGAATCGTCGATGGGAACGAGGTGAAGAGGCCTTCCTGTTCATTGGCTCGTATTCATGATTCGGAGACGGGCCATGAGCGTGTGGTGGATTTTTCCGCTCAGGTGGCGGAGAAAGAGAGCCTGATTGCTCGCACTCGGGAGCGGATGTTGGAGTGCGGGGTGGATTTGATCGAATTTCTGGCGGGCGAAGACTGCGTTCCGGCGCTGGCGAGCTTTTTCCGGTCCAGGAGGCGTTTAGTAGCGGATGAGACAGGTGGCTAGAGTCTTGCTTTTCGTATCCGTTTGGGGATTACAGACGGCGATGGCCTTAGAGATGTCCATTGTATCGGATGCGTCGCAGTTGCGGGCTGGGTCGCTGCTGGAGTTTGAAATGAGCGTGGAAGACAAGGGCTTTCAGGCTCCGGATTTGCGGGCTCCGCTAGGCGATGGCGTTTTCTTGGTTGAAGCGCGGAGCTTGCCTTTCGAGCGTTTAGGCTCTGGCGCATTCTTGCATCGTTGGGAGATGGTGTATCAGGTGGCGCAGCCTGGTTCTCTGACTTTGGAGGGCGGGAGATTGGTTTGGGCGGACGAGCGGCGAGAGGCGATAGAACCGGTGGAGCTGTTTGTCGGGACGAGCGATTTTGCGGCTTCTTCCGAATTGCTGGGTATGCCGGAAGGTGGGGGAAACTCTGTAGTGAATTCGTGGAGACTGTACATTTGGGGCATCGTTGGAATCTTGGCGATAACGGGGATCGCGATTTGGAGCGTCTTGCGGAATCGTCGCTTGGCTCGACGTGAGGGAGAGGTTTTGGATGAGTCTTCAAATGAGGAATGGGCGGCGCTGGCTTTGCAGCTGGAATCGGGCTCCGTGGGGCCAGAGTCGGCCTTGGCGTTTTTCGAGGACAAATCGGAGGAGATGAGCAGCGAGCTTTCAGCTCGATTCTCAGAGTATCTGTATTCAAGGGTTGGAGATGCGGAGCGACTGGCGGCCGCTTTGCGGGAGGAGGCGAAGAGATGAGCTTTTCCTATCCTTGGCTTTGGTTGCTCTGTCCGGTGGCGCTTTGGCTCGTGCTGCGGAGGCGAGAAGGGCAGGGCGGCGTGAGGGTGGCTTCGCTTTCCCAGTGGGATTCGCTTTCGAAGGGCAAAGCCCGCTATTTATGGGTATTGAAGCTGCTGTCGGCGATTTTCGTGACGGCATTGATTGCCGCTATGGCCCGCCCGCAGATGGGATCGTCGCAATCGGTTGATGAGGCCGAGGGGATCGCGATTGAGCTTTTGGTGGATGTGTCGAGCAGCATGGACCGAACGGTCGCTTTGCCGGATGGGGAAAAGCAGACGCGACTGGAAGTGGCGAAGGAGATGCTGGAGCGTTTTATCTTGGGAGACGAAGGCGAATTGACGGGGCGACCGGATGATTTGATCGGCTTGATCACTTTCGCTCGCTACGCGGATACGAGAAGTCCTCTGACCTTTGGGCACAATGCGTTGGTACAGATTGTAAGGAATCTGCAGATACAAGATCGGCCGAATGAGGATGGAACCGCTTATGGGGATGCGTTGACCTTGGCTTGCGCTCGCTTGAAGGGATTGGAGGAATTGCGGTCGGCGAGGTCATCGCGAAAGCTCGCGGAGATTGAGAGTCGCATTGTCGTTTTGCTTACGGATGGTGAGAATAATTCAGGCAAGCACTTGCCGCTTGAATCTGCGGGTTTGGCGAAGAAATGGGGGATCCGCGTCTATTGCATTACTTTGGGCGATCCGGAGGATTTCTATGGCGAGGATCGTGCG
>JBCCZW010000483.1:0-3979 GCA_039186805.1 Verrucomicrobiota bacterium | reverse complement strand
TCGAAGTAGAGGGCTTGTCCGATGCGGGAACCGTCTTCATGTATTAGCTGCTTGGAGACCAGCTTCGCCTGGATGCAACGACTGGATAGTCCGTTTATGGATGCGGATCCTCTCCATTGGCTGCCTTCTTGAATCGATTGAGAAACTTGCTGTCGGAGTTTGGGGTCTTTGAATAGGACTTTAATTCCTCCGCATTCGGCGAGTCGAGACGCGCTGGCGAAGCCCAGGGCTTGGGAGCAATGATCGTTGAGATAAATGGGGTTGGCCTGATTGTCGAATAGTATGACGGATTGGGTCGAGTCTTTGATGGCGGCTTCCATAAGAGAGCGTTTTTTGTCTCTTTCGACGATGGTTATTTGCCAGTTGCTTTCGTCAATGGTTTCGAAGTTCGAGATCTCCCATGTGTCTTCGCCGTATTCAGTTGGAAGCTTAAGTGGTATGTCCAGATTTTGGATACGAATTTTTGCCTCGTTGAACGAGTCTAGAAAATCGTCAATTCGGTTGGCGGGAATGGAGTCGAATAGCAAATCGAATAGCTGATCTGGGGAGGACTCGTAGGCGGAGAATAGGGCGCGTAGCGTTTTGTCGCACTTTGCGACTTCGTATCCGGATTGGCGTCCGCGGCGAATGTGAACGAGGGTGGAAGGCTTGAGCTTGATGGGCTCGCTGAAGTCGAAGCCGTTTTCCTCTAGGGAACCTGAACTGCAGACGAGCGAGTTTGGCGGCGCCTCTGAGTTGAGGGCCGCGATTTGGCCGAAGAGGGCTTGGTCGCTGGATAAGATGTGGGCGCGAAAGAGGAATTTGCGGCGTTCGTAGGGACAGGAGCCGAGGCCGACTACCACTGCGAAGCTTTCTCGGGTTCCATTTGAGCATTGATTGAGAAGGCCTTCGAGCAGACTGCGATCGCCGCTATATATTCTTGCAGCGAAGTCTCCCCAGTTGGTCGGATGATCGTTTAGGAGAGATCTGACGTTGGGCGAAAATGCGGCGTCTCCCGATTTTAGGTCGATTCGGAAGAAGACGTCGCCGGACGCCTCTGCGAAGCTCCAGATCATTGGATTTTTGGAGTCTAGATTGGAGGCGGAAGGCTTGGGCTCTTGATTTTGGCTGCGACTTTGAGGAAGGGCTTGAAGCGGATGGCATTCAAAGGACGCAAGGAGGTCTTCGCTCTTTGGTTGGGCGTTTTCCATCTTGGAAAGGTCGTTGGGTGTGGAATGGCTCGGCTCCTCGTGCATAGTTTGGATCCTGTCTGTGAGTGTTTACTCGACCGAGGGTGAGTCAGGTTAATGGGTAAGTTGCGAATCAGTGTGTATTTCCATCCATAGAGGGACATGACCCTACCTTAAGTAATTCCAGAAGGGGTGTTTGCAAAGGATACTTGGGGTTAAAGCCTTAGATGCTGATGGTAGGCCAATCGAGGGAGCGCGTGTGTTTTTTTGTGGGTAGTTTGGGAAGTTTTTGAGAACTCTCGTGTTGTCAGGAAGGTTATTTGTCGATTTGAGTTCGATTGACCGATCCTCTATGAATCCGATTTCAGCGAATGAAATGCACTTTATCCCTGGCTGGTTGTTCGAGCAGGACTTTTTGGTGTTCCTCTCGTTTTTCGGATGGATGTTAATCGGGCTTTTGGCTTGGACGAAGCCATTGTCGGGTAGGGAGGGTGGGAACGCGCCTTGGCTTTGGTTTGGCTACTTCGGATTTTCGCAAGCGATCGCCGAGTTCTTTAAGGTGTTGTCGTTTTCGGATCCGTTTTTCCGTTTGTTCAATTTCGGGAGCGCGTTCGAGATGTTGGGTTTTGGGGTATTGATCGATATGGGCCTGCGCTCATTGCCGCGTTTTCGGGATAGGAGTATACCGCCCTATGCGTCGATTGCTTGCTGCTTGATGGGCTTCGCTTTGCAGGTAGAGGTGCAATTCTTTACTCAGTTCGTAGCCTTCGGTTTGGCGGCGTTTGCCACTTCATGGGCGGGGCGCATTTTTCTGGACGCCGCGAAGGCGCAAAGGAGACGGGAGTTGATATTCGTGTTGGTCGGACTGGGAGCGTCTCTTATCGCATGGATGGTGGATCCGCAGCGTTTGGCTTTGGTGAGTCGGATGAGCGAAGTGGATTACGGCGAGTATCCGTACTATGGATTCATGCTGCTTTCGACGCGGGTTTTTGCGGCTTGGACGATTCTTTTCGGTTTTTGGGCTTATCGCTTGGAGATGCGGATGGACGAGGTGCTGCCTGCGATCGCCGAGCAGTTGCGGTTTTGGGGATTTAAGGTATTGCCGGGGGCTTTGGCGGTAATCGTAGCCGCGAGTTACTTGATAACGACTTGGAATGGGCGGCGGGTGCAAGACTCGATGGAGCAGGACTACTTGTTTCGCTCGCAGACGGCGGCGCTGGCTCTAGACCCGGATAGCGCGGATTTGAATGAGCGAGGCTTTCGGGAAAATCTGACGAATCAGCTCTTAGCGATTCGAAAGATCGGTACTGGGGTTTTGCATGTTTATGTATGGCGTGGAGACCATAGAGGCGTTCGGGCTTTATCCTTCGACCAGAGCATAAAGCGCACGCCGGTGATGCGGTCTACTTACAAAGGGTTGCGCCGGGATAAGCGTTTCTTGAGGAGCGAAGCCATTTTGGTAGGGCCGATCGTCTCGGGCGGAGAAACCGCTTTGAGCGTGAGCTCTCCTATTTTGGATAGCGCTACTGGCGAGCCTGCGTATTGGCTGGCGATCGATTTATCGGCCTCGAGCTGGATGAAGAATGTATCGATGGCGCGGCTGCAGACGATTATCATCGCGGGTCTGTTGCTGGCTTTGGTGGTGTTCTTTTTATATTATCAGGTGGTGCATGAGTCGGAAGCAGATTTGGCCTTGGCGAAGGAACGCGCGGAAGCGGGGGACCGGGCGAAAAGCGAGTTCTTGGCTGTTATCAGTCACGAGATTCGCACGCCTTTGCAGAGCGTTCTGGGGTATAGCGCTTTGTTGAGAGGAACGCCGCTGAACGAAAAGCAATTGAGTTGCTTGGATACGATCCAATCCGAAGGCAAGATGCTGCTGCGGATTGTGCAGGATATCTTGGATTTCAGCAATTTGCGGAAGGCGAGTTTCGAGTTGCGGGATGATTCGGTAAAGCTCCGTAAGTTGATTGAGGAGACCTTTCGGACGATTCAGCCGATGGGGGCGAAGACGGGCTTGGAAGCAACGTTGGAAATGGATGATTCCATTCCAGAAGCGGTGGTGGCCGATGGCGTTCGTTTGCGCCAGGTCTTACTGAATCTCTTTGGGAATTCTGTAAAGTACACCGAGAAGGGAAGCGTGGAGCTAAAGGCGGAAACGATCATTGCGCCGTGTAATGAAGAAGATGATACAAAAGCGGGAGTTCGATTCACCATCACGGATACGGGCATAGGAATCAAGGAGGACGACTTGGAGCGGTTGTTCGAGCCGTTTATACAGCTTGAGCATACGAGTCACTACGGACGCGAGGGGGCGGGACTTGGGTTGGCGATCGTGAGCCGGATTGCTGAGTTAATGGGCGGCAAGATCGAAGTCGAAAGCGAATTCGGCAAGGGTTCCGTTTTTACTGTATCATTCAAGTTCGATGTTTTGGAAGCGGCTTCCGTCGAGGAAGTGCACGAGGGCGACTTTTCTCAAACCGAGGTTCAGAATATCGAAAGGATGGGCGATCAGTATCCGCTGCGTATTTTGGTTGCAGATGACAATCCGATGATTCGCAACTTGATTGCCCAGTATTTGGATACGCTGGGTTATAAGCCTGATCTAGTGGACGGCGGTCGTCCGGCGGCGGATAAAGGGGCGGCTTACGACTTAGTAATTATCGACCTGCGCATGCCGGGGATTGATGGACCGACGGCTGCGACGATGATCCGCGAAAAAGCTGAGGCGGATGATGTTCCTTGGATGATTGGCGTGTCGGCTACTTTGGCGGAGGCGGAGATCGAGCATGCGTTGAGTTCGGGGATCAATG
>JBCCZW010000482.1:0-3979 GCA_039186805.1 Verrucomicrobiota bacterium | reverse complement strand
GTCTCTTTCGCTTATTGATGTTTTATTGGATAATGACGTTCGGGTTTTGGCCGCGGTCGATGAGACCGCTCTTCGCTTTTGCGTTTTTGTGTATGGGCGCGGAAGGGGTGGAGCTTCGGGGGGACGATTCTGACTTCTCGAGTTGGTTTGCTCGTTTTTTGAGTCCGTCGGTGCGGGAGATGGATCTCAATTTGGAGCAATTGCGCGAGCGGGCGAGCCCGCTTCCGCAGGCGGATCCAGCGAACCGCAGCGATAGTTATGGTTTCTTGAGTAAGCGCTTTGATTCAGCGGAGGAGGAGTTCTGGTTGGAGGTGGATTTATTGGAGGAGCAGGAAATCGATATGGTGGCGCTTTTTCCGGTGATGGTTCCCGACTTCAGTTTACGCGGTAATGGGTTTCCCGTTCGATTTAAGATTGAGGCGCTGAGTGAGGATCGGAAGCGCTCATTCGTGATCGCCGAGGAAGTCGAAGCTGATTACCCAAACCCCATTTCTTATCCCTACGTGGCAAATTGCGAAGACGAAGTGGAGGGGCGGTTCATTAGGCTGACTTCCTTAAAGCACTGGAGGCCTAACAGGAGGTGGAGCATCGCTTTATCGGAGTTTATGGTAGTGAGCGAGGGGAGAAACATTGCGGCGAATTGCTCGGTTAAGGCGATCGAGGGGGGAGCCTTTAGAACGCCTCATTGGGGATTGGATAAGCTGACGGATTCCCAGACTCCATTGGGACCTCCAACCATTCCGGGACAGAGTCCTTCAAACGGCTTTTTGGGAGAACACGCGAATGAGGTGAACGAGACGAAGTGGGTTCAGGTCGATTTAGGCGCTTTGTTTGAAATTGATCAGATACGTATGCTGCCTTCGCGTCCGAATCCGATCGCGGGCCATGCGGGCATTGGATTTCCGTCGCAGTTTCGAGTGGAGCTCTCAGAAGAGGAAGATTTCAATAATCCGATTGTGGTATTCAAAACGGGAGAAACGGATTTTCCGAATCCTGGAGACAATCCGGTGACTTTCAACGTGGGAGGGGCGATCGCTCGTTATGCGCGGTGCACGGCATTAAAACTCTACGACTGGGAGGACCATTTTTCCTTCAGTTTGGGCGAACTCCAGGTCTATGCGAAATCGGAGAATGTGGCGTTGGGAAAAAACGTGAAGGCTTCGGATGTGTCTCCCAAGTCGGTTTCTCCCTATTGGAGTTTGGAAGGATTGGTCGATGGCTATAATGGAAGAGCAAAGCTAATAGAATTGCCTGAGTGGCTAAAAGGTCTGGATGAACGTAGGAGCTTGGAAGAACAAATTGAGGCATTGGCTCTTCAGAGGGCCGCTAAAGCGGATCAAGTTGTTGAAATTGGTGTGTCGGCGATTTCAGCGGGAGTTGGATTCTTGGCCATTGGCTTTATGGTGACGCTTATCCGGAACAGAAGAGAGCGTCGGCGAAGTTTCGAGTCGCTTAGAAAGCAAATCGCGCGGGACCTGCACGACGATATTGGGAGCAATCTGGGGGGAATCGCGCTGATCAGCGAATCGGCGCTCGAAGAGTCAGGACTTTCTGAATACGTTCGTGAAGATTTTAAGAGAATCAATGCGATCGCAACGGCATCCGACGAGTCCATGAGAGATATCGTTTGGCTGATCAGGGATAATGACGGAGCGCTGGATAAGTTGGTTTCTAAGCTTCGCGAAACGGCGAACAGCGTGCTTGGCGATATCGAACTCACGTTTACAGTTGAGCCGGAAACTCTGCCGAAAGCGTCGCTCTCTTTGGAGGCCCGCAGGCATGTCTATTTCGCCTTCAAGGAGTCTTTGCATAATATTCGAAAGCACTCGGAGGCGACGAGGGTCCGGATATCCATTATGATTGGCGCTTCCCGGCGGCAGCTGCGTTTTGAGATCGAAGATGATGGAAAAGGCTTCGATCCGTCTGTGGTCGATTCAGGTTACGGATTGGAGAATCTTAGAATGCGAAGCGAATCTTTGAACGGCGATTGCGAGGTTTCGTCTTCCCCTGGCAAGGGAACTAAAGTCATTTTCTCTGCTTCGTTGAAGTCCTAGTTTTATGAATACAGAGGCAGTCGTCAAGGTTTGGGTAGTTGAGGACAACAGCGGTTATCGGCAAGGTGTGGCGAGAGCGATAAGCCGCTCGAATCGGCTCGCTTGCGAAAGGGAGTTTGATTCTGCAGAAGCGCTTTTCAAGGTTCTTACTCCGGAAACGAAGCCGGACGTCATCCTGATGGATGTGCAATTGCCTCGGATCGATGGCATCGCCGCGATGAGTATCGTGCGAGAAAGGAGTCCGGAGACCCGATCGATTATCCTCACGGTTTTCGATGATGCGGACAAGATCTACAATGCGATGCGGGCGGGCGCTTCAGGCTACCTCTTGAAATCGGCGCGGGCCGAGCAAATAAACGCAGCCATTTTGGAAGTCGTGGAGGGGGGAGCGCCGATGACGCCCTCGGTGGCGAGAAAGGTGCTCGAGTTATTTTCGGGAAAGTCCTTCCGGCAGTCAGATGCCAAGGACTATCGTCTGACCGATCGCGAGAAAGTCATTTTGCGTTTGATGGCTGATGGATTGATAAAGAAGGAAATAGCGGCGAACCTGGAGATTAGTCTCCACACCGTGAATTACTATATCCGTAGCATTTACGAAAAGCTGCACGTGAATACGAATACGGGAGCGGTCGCCAAGGCCATTCGAGAAGATATTGTGTGAGCGGCGTTTGGGGTTTGGACTACACTTTCGTGCGGTTGTTAGGAGCTCCAAGATAGGCTATGGTCTGAGGATGCGACCCCGATATCCTTTCTTTCCTACCCCTTGGACCATGACTTTGCTCGCCGGCGTTTTATTGCCGTTGGCTGCTGGCTCGGAGCGCGAGGGAGCGGTTGATATGTTTGACGGCGAGACGCTTGATGGCTGGTACGCGACTCCTCGGGTTTATGTGCCTCGTGGCGAGAAGTTCGCTCGGATGCCTTCGGATCAGCTTTATGATGCGGTCATCGAATATTATTCGAATAGCGAGGGGAGCGTGAATAAAGTTCCGAATCGCGAACGGGTGGAGAACAAAGGCGTTTGGACGATCGAGGATGGCGTGGTAATCGGCGCCCAAGTTCCCAATACGATTCTGGGAGCCTACCTCATGTCAGAAAAGAAGTACGGCGACTTCGAGTTGACGCTCGAAGCGAATCCCGACTATCCGATAGACACGGGAATAATGATTCGGGCTCACAAGCTGGGGTCCGTGGGTTTCCAGGTTTTGGTGGATAATCGTCCCAACGGCACGATCGGGGGCGTTTTCGGAAATTCAGTGGGAATGTTTTTTGCCTATCCTTTCGTTTTCAATGCCGATGAGGAGCCGGGTTATAAGATCGCCAATCTTCGGCCCGGAAATCCCGATGCGTTGAAGTTCCCTGGAGGGCAGTTTAAGACGGATTATGCGGCTACTTTGGAGGAGTTCTTAGCAGTGTGGAAACCGAACGATTGGAATGAAATCAAGATCCGGTGCACGGGGCGCATGCCTTTAATCGAAACCTGGATTAATGGGGTGCCGATTGCGAAAGTCGATACGGCGACGCTTGCCGCGAAAGTTCCTGGCTACGACCCAGAGGCTATATTCGAACGGATAGGACGGGAGGGTCATATCGGTTTGGAGGTTCACGACAGTCCCAAGCGAGATCGTTGGGCTCCCGGCGCGAAGAGTCGCTGGAGAAACGTCCGTATCCAAGAATTATGATACAGGTACTAGCTTGATGCAGTGATCATGATGAGAACCCAGGCAGCTATTTTTTTATTTTGTAGTGGAGTATTGAGTACGGTACTCATGCCTGGCGCTGAGCTTAGGCATCCCGACTTCACTAGTGAAATCCGACCGATCTTATCCGACCATTGCTACAAGTGTCACAGCATAGGCGAAGTTGAGGGAGATCTGCGCCTGGATATGCGTGAGGAAGCTTTGGTCGTGATGGACCTTGAGCACGTG
>JBCCZW010000481.1:0-3982 GCA_039186805.1 Verrucomicrobiota bacterium | reverse complement strand
CTACCAATCGTGACCTGCTTGTCTTTTGGTAGTTGGGAGCCTTTGTTTTTGTACAACTCCTTAAATGCCCCTTTGATCCCTTCGATCTACTACATGTCGCAATTCCAGCAGTTCGAGCAGGAAGAAAAGTTGGATAAGGCAGTCGAGATTATCTCCAAGCGCGTGAATACTTACGGCGTTTCCGAGCCGATCGTGCGCGCAGTGGGCGGCAACCGAATTGAGGTGCAAATCGCAGGCGTCAGCACGAAGGATAATCCGGAGATTCTAGATCAAATCGGTAAACCTGCTCGTCTCGATTTCCGCGAGGTGCACATGACGGCGCGTCCCGGCATTAGCGAAAAGCCGTCGGGTTACGAGGAGATGACCCTTGTTCAAGAAATCGGCGAGGAAGTGATAGAAGACCGTTTGTACGTGAAACGCATTCCTGCATTGACGGGTAAGTTTGTCGAACGGGCGGCGCCTCAGCAAAACGATGTAGGCGCTTGGAGCGTTTCCTTAACCTTTGACGGAGATGGCGCTGAACTCTTTGAAGAAGTGACCGTCCGTTTGGCGGGGCAAGGCAGATTGGCGATCGTGCTGGATGACGAATTGGTTTCTGCTCCTAATGTGATTTCTAGGATTGCGGGCGGTCGGGCTGAAATCACCGGCAATTACAGTTATCGTGAGGCCCTCGATTTGGCAAATGTCCTGAATAACCCACTGGATGTCCCGTTGAAGGTCGCAGAGCTTTATGAGGTAGGCCCAAGCCTGGCGAAGGATTCAATCGAATCGGGCGTGAAGGCTGCCTACATAGGCGTGAGCTTGGTTGCCGTCTTCATGATCGTCTACTACATGTTCGGCGGTTTTGTAGCATTGGTTTCGGTGGTAGCGAACGTCACTGTGGTTCTCGGCATCTTGGCGAGCTTCGGAGCCACGCTGACTTTGCCGGGTATTGCGGGTATCATTTTAACCGTCGGCATGGCGGTGGATGCGAACATTCTGATTTTCGAGCGTATTCGCGAAGAGCTCAATGCGGGCAAGACCCTGAAGACGGCTTTGACCGGCGGTTTCGACAAGGTGTTCTCGACTATCTTCGATGCGAACGTGACGACGCTTATCGTTTCGCTGGTGATGTACACTTTCGGTACGGGCCCCGTGCAAGGCTTCGGTTTGACGCTCGCTATCGGTGTGGGAGCGACGATGTTTTGCGCTTTGATCGTAAGCCGCTTCCTCCTGGAGCTGATGATCGAAACGGATGCTCTTAAGAAGTTCGCGATGCTCGCGATCGTGAGGAATCCGAAGTACAATTTCTTGAGGCTGAAGGTCCCCGCATTTTCCATTTCTTGGACTGTGGTCTTGATTGGCGTGATTGCCCTCTTCGTTAAGTGGGATTCTATTTGGGGCGTCGAGTTTACCGGTGGCGACGAGATGCTCGTTTCCTTTGAGCAAAGGATAGATGAAGGGGATATCCGTTCTGTTCTTCCGCAAGACGAATTCGGAGAAGTGACGCCGCTCTATATTTCGCAGTTGGGTACGGAACTTGAACTCCTCAAGCTCCAGACGGAATTCGATCGTGGAGGGGCGGTTGTCGAGGCGCTTCAGTTGGCATTCCCTAATGCTAAGTTCGAAGTTTCTGGCGAGAATCAGATCGGTCCTTCGGTTGGCGCTGAGATTCAAAGCAATGCGGTAAAGTCGATCGTCATTTCTCTTGCGGCGATCCTCCTCTATATCGCGGTGCGCTTTGAAATTGGATACGGAATCGGAGCGATCGTGGCTACCATTCACGATATCTTGCTGACGGTGGGCATCTTTGTATTATTCGATCATCAGTTTACGGCTCCGATGATTTCGGCGATCCTTTTGATCGTAGGTTACTCGCTTAATGATACAATCGTCGTATTCGACCGTATCCGCGAAGAACTTACACTGCGACCGACAACGAAACTGGGAGAGGTAATCAACTTGGCGATCAACGCAGTTATTTCTCGGTCCTTGTTGACCAGTATTACAACATTGCTGGCTGCTGGATCGTTGATGATCTTCGGTACGGGCGTGATCAACGATATCGCGTTCACCTTCACGATAGGCATCATCACTGGTACTTTCTCTTCGATCTTCATCGCGAGCCCGATTTTCTTCTGGTGGCACAAGGGCGATCGTCGCAGCGTCGAAAGTAGCCACGATGTGGCTCCGGAATACGACTGGCAAACCGGTTCAAGTACATCCAAGGCGTCTGAACAGTAGTTACTTTGACGATTTGGGAATACAATCCGCCGCCAGCAGAGTTAGTTCGCAAATACCGCAAGGAGCTTCATGTCGGTAACACGATTGCCGAGCTCCTCGCTCGTCTAGACTTTTCTTCAATCGAAGAGGCGCGGGGCTTTCTTGATCCTCGATTGTCCGGGATTGGCGATCCGTATGGCGTCGCTAATCTCGAAACTGCAGCGAAGCGGATTTCGCAGGCGATCGATGACCGCCAGCGGATCGTAATTTGCGGGGATTACGACGTGGATGGCGTAACGAGCACCGCTTTGCTCGTGGCAATTCTGAGACGGTTCGGGACCTATCCGGATTTTATCGTGCCTCTTCGATTGGAAGAAGGTTATGGTTTGACGAGAAAGGCCGCTGAGCGAGCTTTAGTGAGTGGTAATCAGCCTGACTTGTTTATCGCCTTAGACTGCGGAACGAATTCGATTGAAGAGGCTCAGTTGATTTTGGATACAGGCTGCGATTTGGTGATTGTGGATCATCACCAATCGAAGGAAACCCTTCCCGAAGGGGTGATCCTGGTGAATCCGCATGTGCATAAAGGAGAGAAAGCGTGCCAGTCAACGCTTTGCACCGTGGGATTGGTCTTTAAGCTCGCCCATGGCTTGTTGAAGCATCGTCGGGAAAAAGCGGATACGAGAGCATTTGAGATCAAACTGCGTCATTATTTGGATTTGGTATCGATGGGGACGGTGGCGGATTTAGTGCCGCTTCGGAATGAAAACCGGATTTTCGCCCGCATCGGTTTACAGGAGCTGGCCAAGACTCAGAAAGTCGGGCTTCGCAGCTTAATGAAAGTTGCAGGGGTTCAGTCGAACTTCGGAGTGAAGCCGATGGATGTATCATTTCGTCTAGGCCCGCGGATCAATGCAAGCGGCCGGCTGGCGGATGCCGCGGTAGCGGTTGAGTTGCTGTTGGGCGACGATCGTAGTTTTTGTATGGAGACGTCGCTGGAGTTGGATTCCTTCAATCGCGAACGGCAGGAAATCGAGAAGGAGATTACTGACGAAGCGATGAAGCAGATTGAAGCGACTCAAAAGGAAAACGTAGGTTTGGTCGTTTACGGTGAAGACTGGCATCCTGGAGTGGTAGGCATTGTGGCGAGCCGGGTATCGAAAGCTTACAACCGACCGGCAATCGTTTTGGGGACGGAGGGTGTGTTCGCGAAGGGGTCGGGCAGAAGCATCGAAGGTATCAACTTGGTGGAGGCCTTGTCGGGTTTTTCCGAACGGCTTGAGAGTTGGGGCGGGCATCCGATGGCGGTCGGCATATCTTTGGCTGAAGAAAATGTCGATGACTTCAGAGAGTATTTCGATAATGCGATAAGGGAATATCTTGCCACTCATGAGTTGCATCGAACGATTCGTATTTCCGGTTGGATGAGGTTGGAGGAGGCGAATGAGAGGTTCTTGGATGAACTAGAGAAGCTCGAACCGTTTGGTCAGGAGAATCCAGAACCGATTTTCGGAATCAAGGGCGTTGTATTCAAGCTGCGTCCGCAGATTTTCAAAGATCAGCACTTTCGCTTTTCATTGAATGACAAGAAAGGCCGATCAGTATCCGGGGTGGCTTGGAAGATGGCAGAGCGTATTCCCCCAATGAATACGGAGGTCGAGATCGCCTGCCGTTTGGCCTGGACGGCGGCGAGCGGGGCTCAGAAGTCTCCCTTCGCGGCTTCCGCCAAGATCAGTTTGTCGAGCGTCAGACCAGAAACGGCCTGGCGCAGCCGCTCGTT
>JBCCZW010000480.1:0-4004 GCA_039186805.1 Verrucomicrobiota bacterium | reverse complement strand
AATCGATGACTAAGGTCTTCTCTGGCGCTCGAAACCTGATTCGCGTGATGCCCAATACGCCCTCCCAGATAGGGCGAGGCGTCAGCACCTATTGCTTCGGCAAACAAGCAAGCGAGGAAGACGAATATAAGATCAAAACGCTTCTCGAAGCCCTAGGAACAGCCCACCTAGTCGCAGAAGCCCAACTGCATATCGCCACCGTCCTCAACGGCTGCGGTCCTGCCCTTTTCTTTCGATTGATTGAACTCCTCGCCGAAGCTGCTGAAAGGCGCGGCCTGAGCAGGGAACAAGCCATCACCCTCGCTTCCGAAACCGGCATCGGCTCCCTCGAGCTTCTCAACCAATCGAACAAATCCCCTACCTCACTCGTCCGCGAAGTCGTTTCTCCCAACGGAGTCACTCATGCACTGCTGACGAGCCTCGACTGCCAAGAGCTTCCAAAAATTTTGGATACCGCTGTAGAAAACGCAGTAAGTCGCTCGATCGAACTTTCGAAGATATAGCAGGAGGACTCATATGCGAACCACGCTGACTCTTGAATTGAGGCATTAAGCCCAATCTGAAAAAGCATGCCTACCCTCTCACGATGAATGGCTTATATTTTCTTGGCGAGTTTTCAGTAAGTCGCCTTCACACGGTTGAAATTATATTCTCGAAGCGAAGTTTGGCTTGAGAAACCAGTCATGTCCGGCTTGTCCCGCCATAGCCTGACAAGGTCGGAAGGGCATTGCGAACTGAACAAACGAACTTCGAGCTATAGAATCCAGCAAAAGCGTGAAGAAGTGGACTTATCGTTTGGACAGTCCTTTAAGCCAAGCTTATATCTACTGGGCACGCAGCTCAGCAGCGGTCCAAACGCCACGCCCGGCTGTCTCAGATCGAATAGCGGCCACTTGTTCTTCAGTAACTTCGGGCGTATCATTTCCCCAGGAACCGCGAATGTATGTGGCGACATGCGCGATATCCGCATCGCTTAAAGCAGCGCCGAGACCCGGCATCATACCATTGTAGCTCTCGCCCATAACCGTAATGGGACCGCTAATACCAGAAATTACAATCTTCGCAATCAAGCTCCCATCTCCCTCCGTAACCCACTCGGATCCGGCGAGCGGCGGGAACATGCCGGCCATGCCTTGGCCTTCCGGTTGGTGACATGCCGCGCAGTTTGTAGCGTATAGCTTAGCTCCGGCAACCATAGGATCCACAGGACCCGCGTCCACCACTGGAGGTTCATAAGACTTATATAATGCTATATCGCCCCGATCATGCAGATACATATTGGGATCGTAATCCGCCATATAGCGCCGGAAATAGAACCAGCTAAAGACCAATACCACAATCAAGCCGAGGGCCGTGAAGAAAGCCACCGGAGAACCAGCCACCTTCTCACGACGAATCTGAGCATGCGCGCGAACAATGCTCGAATCAGATGCTTGTCCCTCATCTACCCCCGCTTGCTTTTGAGAATCTTCAAAATGTTCATCCATCTTCTTAAGGCTCCTATCTCGCAGGATCGATCTTCACAGGATCCGGGGCTTCGGGTAAATCGTAGTCGACCTTGAGGCTCAACATGTAAGCTACCAAAGCTTCGGCCTTTAAGCTAGGAACAACCTCGTAGCCTTCTTCCACAGCGTATTCTCCTTCCAGCTTCAGAGCTTTGTCGGAAGGCTCACCCACTATCTCCCGCTTATCGTATAAAAAAGAAAACGAAGGCATATTGGAAAAGGAGTAGTTTCTAGTACCTTCTAAAACCATGCGCGGATTGTAGAAATGCCTGAGATGCCAATCCGGATCTGGTCGACGGTAGCCCACATTCGATAGATCCGGCCCGATACGTACGCTGCCGAGAAAAGCAACCTCCTCTCCAATGTAGTCGCGAGCGACCGACTGACGGCTTCCCCAGTTGCGAGCGAGATCGCTCCCAGAGGTCAAGCGCACTTGCTGAGTGTGGCATTGAACGCATCCAAGTTCTTGATACACCTCGCGTCCCTTTTGAGCGAGTCCAGGAAGCGCATCGGGTTGAAGCACCCCATCCACTTCGTAGGCCTCGAGGTTACCGCCTTGCATCACTGGCAACTGCACTAAAAGCGCCCAAGTCGATGCGATCAAGATGAACGCTCCGATAAAGATGAAAGGTCCGCGATTCATGAGGTCTTGTACTCCAGATCAGGCGATTGGCCGATCAGCTCTGCAGATTCCTCTTCCTCCGAACGGTCGGAGGCAAGAAGCCAAGCGAAGTTGATCGCATAAGCGACTGCGGCGATCAACAGCATGACGAATCCGAAAGTTACCGCCACATGGTAGGGCGTAGCGCCTTTCTGAATGGTCGCAACGGAAGCCGTGCTCTGGTTCATCAGCTCGCCAGTACTTTCGCCCCCATAAATCATGCCGACCGCTACCGTGATTGTACCCAAAATTTGGAGCCAATATTGAAGTTCGACCATTCCGTTCTGCGGTATGTTCTTGTTTAGCAAGCGGGGTAGGATGAAGTAGGTCGCGCCCGTAAAGATCATGCCCGCAAAACCGACCAGACCCACAAACTGAACGCCCGATTCGTAGGTCGTAAACTGAACCGTATCCGCCGAAATGCGGAGCGAGCCAAAACAAACGTGCCAAAGATAATACGCGAAGCCAATTAAACCCATGAAAACGAATCGCATGGATACCGTCTCCCAAACACGTTCGAACTGGCTGAAGCAGCTCGAGAAAAATTGCATGCCTAGGGTCAAGCCAGGAGCCATTAATCCGAATGAAGCGATCACGCCCGCCGACGCTACCCAAGCCGGAATTGGGCCATTCACCATCAGTGAAACTCCGCTCGCGCTCGCGAACAGAATCCAAAACCAAAATGCCGAACCCGAATAGCGGTAGCCGAGCACATGAGTGCCGAGGGTTTTTGGAATCAAGTAATAAAGCGTCGCAAAGGCGACCGGCGCGATCGCGAGATTTATCAAGCCATCGGCATACCAGGAGCCGACCAAATACTGAAAGGAGCCCTGCACCCCTGTATAGAAGAGCATCGCTTGAGCCCCCATGAAAAGCCAAGCAAAAGCGAAAAGCGCTACAATCAAATACCATTGCGAGGCATAACTCGAACGGTGAAGACGCGCCTTGAAAGTCATCAACCCCCAAACGCCCGTCGCAACGAAGGAAACGAGTATGAAAGGCATCACATAGCTTGGCATTTCGAGAAACTTGTAAGGGTTCTGATGCCCAATAAATATCCCGAAAATACCGATCGTCAGCCCTATATTCCAAGCGGTGCTGGACACGATCAAAGCAAATCCGTTGGTCAGAGCAACGCCGCTCAATCGAACGAGGATCCACGCTCCTACCGCCCAAGCGGCGTTGAAGGCCCAGCCATATACCAAAGCGTTCCAAAATGCTGGGTTCACCTTGCCGTAAGTAAGGATCGAGCTACCGGCGCCGAACGTAGGATCGTGCAGCTGCATCGAGGAACAGATCCCAAGAATTAAAGCAAACGCCAACCAAGCAATCGAGGCCTTGATCATACCTAAAACTGGCAAACGAATCGAGGCATCAATGACGCGCTCGGTCTCGCGATTGCCATTTTTCTCTTCCAGATTCGGGAAGATCGAAGAGAAAATGTTCAAGATAAGTCTCATGGGAAGTCGCGGACGGTATCAGCTTGTAATTGTCGGAAACAGTTGAAGCCCTAATTCGAATTCTCGGCAATCACGAGTTCCTTCGCTCGCTCGATCGGGAGGCGCACTTTTCCCTCCGCCGCATTGATGACCTTGTATTCGGAAAGCAACTTCTCGCCTGCCGCGTGACTTTCAGCGAGGCTCTGGCGTTCTTGCGTCGTGTCCATGTTAGTAGAGACCGACTCAGACGTGATCGCACCGTCCAAGAATGCGTAGAGAATGTAGAATATGAAGAAGGCTCCAAGAACCGCTATAACTGTCGGAAACGAGCTGCGAATCGGCGCTTTGGCTGTTTGGCTCATGTTTATGGAAAATTAGTGATTGTGATGTAGTTGATTT
>JBCCZW010000479.1:0-4004 GCA_039186805.1 Verrucomicrobiota bacterium | reverse complement strand
CTCCGCCCTCGAACCGCAAAACTACCCCGTCCAATTCGTCCAAAACTCCCGCCCCAACCTAAAAATCACCACATCACAAGACCTCGCTCTTGCCGAACACCTACTCTCAAAGTGACTTCGCGCCCTTCGTGAGCAAAAAAATGACTCAGATTCCCAACATACGCACCGGCCTTGGCTATGACATCCACCCGCTCGTCGAAGGTCGCCCCATGGTTCTCGGCGGGATCACTTTCGACACTCCTTACGGACTCGACGGCCACTCCGATGCCGACGTCCTCACTCACGCCATCATGGACGCCCTCCTCGGGGCCGCAGGACTCCCAGATATCGGTCATTACTTTCCCAATACAGACCCCAAATACAAAGGCATCGACTCCCAAGAACTCCTCAAAGAGGTCGCCGCGGGCATTCGTCAAGAAGGCTATGAAATCATCAACATCGATTCCGCTCTCGTCGCCGAAAAGCCTAAAATCTACCCGGTCCTTTCCCAAATGAAAGCCAAGCTCGCCGCCAGCGCCGGCGTCGCAGAAAACCAAATAGGCATCAAAGCCACCACCAACGAAACGCTGGGCTCCCTAGGTCGCGCCGAAGGCATCGCCGCCTACGCCACCGCCTTGATATACAAGACTTAGAATGAGAGTTTTATTTCCGTTATTTCTCCTCATTATCGCCTTGTTCGCCCAAGGCTGCTCCGACTCGTCAAGAAGCGTATCCACCAGCACCCTACGCATTGGAAATGGAGCAGAGCCAAGTACCCTGGACCCTCACCTCGCAACCAGCCTCGCGGAAGGACACATACTAAGCGCTCTCTTCGAGGGACTCGTCACCCCACATCCCAAAGACGATCTGGCAATCGCTCCCGGCGTCGCAGAAAAATGGCTATCCGAAAACAACTACACACGATACACTTTCGAACTCCGCAGAAACGCAAAATGGTCGGACGGCTCTCCAATCGCAGCTCGCGATTTCGTAGACGCCTACGAGCGTCTGCTGAACCCTCGCCTGAGAGCCGGAAATGCAGAAATGCTCTACGACCTGAAAAACGCTGAGCGGTACAATAACGGACAAACGACGGATTTCTCTGAAGTCGGCGTTCAAGCAACTTCAAGCCATACCTTGGTTCTAAGCCTGGAACGCCCCGTCCTCTACTTCCTTCAGAAGCTCAAACACTGGTCTTGGCAGCCAGTACACAGACCCAGTATCGAAGCGAAAGGCGGATTTCACGATCCGGCAAACAACTGGGCAAGCAGCGCTTCAATCGTAAGTAACGGACCTTATGTAGCCAAAGATTGGAGACGCAATGAACGCATCGAACTCGCTAAAAATCAATACTACTGGGACGCCCCATCGGTATCCATAGAGAAGATTCAATTCTTCCCATACGAAAACGTCCAGACGGAGTTCCGAGCGTTTCAAGCCGGTCAACTGGATATCACCGAGGAAGTCCCAAGCGAGCAGATGGATCTTCAACCCGCAGGTCTCAGACAAGACCCCTCCCTCGCAACAACCTACCTTCTCTTGAACAACCGCTCCGAACAACTCGCCGATCGCGAACTTCGCCAATCGCTGAGCGCATCGATCGACAGAAAACTCTTGATAAAAGCGATCGAAAAGTCGGGAGCTCCTGCCACCCGATTCACCCCAGGAACTATGCCTGGGTATCAAGCTGCCGACTTCCCTCAAGAAGTTGACGACGCCTTCGAACGCCCAAAGGAACCGCTTCGTTTTCTAGTTTCGAATCGCGAAAGCTCTATCGCCCTCGCCGAGGCAATCCAGGCGATCTGGGGTCGAAAATTGGGAATCGAGGTCCGCATCCAGAACATGGAGTTCAAATCGCTTTTGGCCCGCCTCGATGGAGGCGACTATGACATCAGTCTCCTCGCATGGCACGGCGACTACCTCGACCCGCAAACCTTCCTTGAAATCTGGCAAAGCGACAGCCGCTTTAACCGAGCGAACTGGTCGCAACCGAAATTCGATCAGCTAATCGACGATTCGCTGAAGTCAGCCTCTCAGGAGGAACGTTTCTCAATTTTAGCCGAGGCTGAAGCCTTGATCGGCCAGGAAATGCCCATCATTCCTTTATTTTGGAAAACAAAAGACTATCTAATCAGTCAACGGGTTGAAGGCTGGTCCGCCTCGCTTATTGATCTTCGTTCTTACAAACACGTTCGCTTAAAGCCATGAAAATTTCCCGATTAGTCACCGCCGCCGCATCAATCGCCCTTTCGACAATCCTTTACGCGACCCCGGCAGACGACGCGATCAAGGAGAACATCCTACTCCTCGGCAACGGAAGCGAGCCCCACAGCCTCGACCCGCATATCAACTCTTCCCTCAACGGCCATCATGTCGTCGTGAGTTTAATCGAAGGACTGGTAGCTCCCCATCCGAAGGACGACAATCTTCCCATGCCTGGAATCGCCAAAAGCTGGGAGCATGAGAATTACACCGATTGGACTTTTAAGCTGCGAGAAGCCAAGTGGACCAACGGCGAACCGGTGACTGCCCACGATTTCGTCTACGGCTTCAAACGCATCCTCTCTCCCAAGCTCGCATCCCAGTACTCAGAGATGCTTTATTCGATTAAAAATGCGAAGGCATTCAACGAAGGGACCATCACCGATTTCGAGCAAGTCGGCGCTAAAGCCGTCGACGATCACACATTGAAAATAAACCTCAACGGCCCCATTCCCTACTTTCTCAATATGATTAAACACGAGTCTTGGTTTCCCGTAAACAAGACCACCGTCGAGAAGTATGGCGCGATAGACGACCCCACCAATAATTGGATACGTGAAGAGTACGTCGGCAACGGCCCCTTTAAGATGAAGAACTGGCAAATGAACCAGATCATAGAGGTTGAGAAGAATCCGGACTATTGGGACGCTGAAAACGTTCTGCTCGACGGGATCAAATTCTTCCCAATCTCCAGCTCTAACACTGAAGATCAAACTTTTAACAGTGGCGGCCTGCACAAGACCTACGAAGTACCCGCAGATCTGATACCGATCTATCAAGAACAGAAAGACTCTCATCTCCGCATAGACCCTTTCCTCGGCACCTATTTCTATGTCTTGAACAACACGATCCCGCCACTCGACAATCCCAAAGTCCGCAAAGCCCTCAGCTATGCCGTCAATCAAAACTCGATCGTACGACGCATCACCAAAGGCGGCCAAAAGGCAGCAGCCACCTTCACGCCCTCAGGAATTGCCGGCTATGAGCCTGAGCCTTCAGTCTCCTTCAATCCAAAGAAAGCCCGCGAACTCTTGGCCGAGGCAGGTTACCCAGGAGGAGAAGGATTTCCGAAACTGACGCTTATCTTCAATACCCTTGAAAGCCATAAAGCGATCGCAGAAGCAGTGCAAGAAATGTGGAAAAAGATCCTGGGCGTCGAAATCGAGCTGCGGAACCAGGAGTGGAAGGTATATATCGACACCATTTCCGAAGGCAACTTCCAGGTCGCTCGATACGGATGGATCGGCGACTATCTCTACCCAGACACCTTCTTGCGGATCCTTCACTCGGATAGCGGGCAAAACGACGCTGGATATTCAAATCCTGAATACGATCGCCTCTTGGACGAATCTTTCGTGGAGCCGGACTCTCAGAAACGACTCGAAAAGCTAAAGGAGGCGGAATCGATTATGATGGAAGACATGCCGGTCATACCAATCTATCACTACGTCCGCCCTTTCCGTCTCGATCCGCGTGTTAAAGGATGGCATCCGAAAGTCATCGGTATTCGCAATTACAAAGGTATCTACTTCGAAAACTGAGCGTCTCTCCTACGCGAATCCCTCTAGTCCTCACCTAAACTCTCATCTGGTTCGTGCCTAGATTCATTCTATTACGCCTCGCTCAAGCGATCCCCATCCTCTTTGCGATCTACACCATCACCTTCTTTATGGTGAGAGCGGCGCCCGGCGGTCCCTTTAGCCAAGAGCGTAAAGTGGCTCCTCACATTCTAGAGCAGCAAATGGAATACTTCGGGTTTAACG
>JBCCZW010000478.1:0-4021 GCA_039186805.1 Verrucomicrobiota bacterium | reverse complement strand
TCTAGAACTCTGGTTTGTAACAGGCTCCCAGCACCTTTATGGTCCCGAAGCGCTCAAGCAGGTGGCAGCGAATTCGAAAGAAGTCGCGGCGGCTCTGGACGATTCTCCTAAGATTCCAGTGAAGGTCGTTTTCAAAACCGTTGGCGAGACGCCTGAAATGATTCGCGATATTTGCGGACAAGCAAATGCAGAGGAAAAGTGCATCGGCTTGATCATTTGGTGTCATACCTTTTCGCCGGCCAAGATGTGGATTGGTGGCTTGTCTTCGCTGAAAAAACCGTTCCTCCATTTGCATACTCAGTTCTATCGCGACCTGCCTTGGGGCGAGATCGATATGGACTATATGAATCTCCACCAAGCGGCTCACGGTGACCGCGAGTTCGGCTTCATGTGTTCTCGCATGCGCATCGAGCGCAAGGTGGTCGTGGGTCACTGGCGGGACGAGGAGGTCCAGGAGCGGATTGGCATGTGGTCGCGGGCGGCTAAGGGCTGGTACGCGGCTCAAGGGATGAAGGTTTGCCGGATCGGCGACAATATGCGCGAGGTTTCCGTAACGGAGGGCGACAAGGTGGGAGCCGAGGCTCGTTTTGGGTATTCGGTAAATGGTTACGGAGTGGGCGAATTGGTTTCTTTCGTCGATACGGTTTCAGAGGGAGAGGTCGATGCGCTTTGCGCGACCTATGAAGAAGATTACGAGGTGGTGGCTGAATTGAGGAAGGGAGGCGAGCGTCACGAATCGCTGCGCGATGGAGCTCATATCGAGCTTGGCTTGCGGGCGTTTCTGAAAGACAAGAAGGCGGATGCGTTTACTACGACCTTCGAAGATCTTGTAGGTTTGAAGCAACTACCGGGACTTTCCGTGCAGCGCTTGATGAATGAGGGATACGGTTTCGGCGCGGAAGGTGATTGGAAGGCGGCGGCTTTGACGCGTTTGATGAAGGTGATGGATGAAGGGCTTGAAGGCGGTACCTCGTTTATGGAGGACTACACTTACCATCTGCATCCGGATGGGCACAAAGTGCTGGGATCGCATATGTTGGAAATTTGTCCCACGATTGCAGAAGGAAAGCCGCAACTGGAGATCCATCCTCTGGGAATTGGGGGCAAGGAAGATCCGGTTCGCTTGGTGTTCGATGTGGCTCCAGGCAAGGCGATTAATGCGACGATCGTAGATCTTGGAAATCGTTTCCGTTTAATCGTGAATGATGTGGATGTGGTGCGGCCTGAGGCTCCTCTTCCCAACTTGCCGGTGGCGCGGGCGGTCTGGGTGCCGCAACCGGATTTTAAGACCTCGGCCGCTTCTTGGATTCATGCGGGCGGCTCGCATCATCCGATCTTCAGCAAGGCTCTGACGGCTGAAGTTTTAGAGGATTTTGCGACGATTGCTGGAATCGAGATGATCCATATAGACGGAAATTCGACGGTATCGGACGTACGCAAAGAGTTGCGCAGCAATGAAGTGTACTATCACAGTAACAAAGGATTCTCGTTCGCGGGATAGTTGCAAGCGGTTAGCGATTGGCTTTTCAACGAATTGGTGAATGCTGAAAGCTAACTGCCGACAGCGAATAAAGATGAGCGAATACCAAGCATTAAAAGAAGAATGTTGCGAAGCGAATAAGGAACTTCCGGCCCGGCAGATTGTGGATCTGACATTCGGAAATGTTTCTGTGGTGGATCGCGAGCGGGGGGTATTGGCGATTAAGCCGAGCGGCGTACCGTATGAGACGTTGAAGCCGGAAGAGATTGTGGTGTTAAAGCTCAACGCGAAGCCCGATGCGGATTTCAATTTCGATTTAGAAGCCATCAAGGTCGAGGGCGACTTGCGCCCTTCATCCGACACGCCGACGCACATACGTTTGTATCAAGCTTTTGGAAACATCAAGTCGGTGGCGCATACGCACTCGCGGAATGCGACCGCCTATGCTCAGGCGGGCTTGCCGATTCCTTGTATGGGAACGACGCATGCGGACTATTTTTTCGGTCCAGTACCGGTGACCCGTCCCATTACGGCCGAGGAAATTAAGCGGCATTACGAGTGGGAAACTGCGAATGTGATAATCGAGACATTTAGGGAGGTCGACCCGGACCAATTGAATGCAGTTCTATTCCATGGACACGCTCCCTTTGTCTGGGGGGAGAGCGGGGCGAAGGCGGTTGAGAATGCCTTCGCGCTGGAGATCATCGCGGAGATGACGATGAAGGCCCAGTTGCTGAAGCCCTCTGCGGAGCCGATCTCGCAGGCGCAGCTGGATAAGCATTACCTCCGGAAGCACGGGGCGACCGCTTATTACGGCCAAAAGTAGGAAAGACTTTTTTAGATAGGTTAGAACGGAGCCCCTGATGCTTAGCGTCGGGGGTTCTTTCTGTTTTTTGGGGATAGGGATTCAGCTATGTTTTATCTTCTATCCTCTATCTTCCATCTTCTATCCAATATGCGCACTGGAAAACTTGGGATGGAAGATAGAAGATGAGGATGAAGATGAAAGATAGAGGATTGGGGTGCTTTACTCGAGGCCTTGGAGTCGGCGGGTGAGGTGTTTCTCGAAGGCGGGGAGGTCGGTCCACTCCATGGCAATCTTGGCTTTATAGGGGCCGTCCGGGTCTCGGACCGTGTTGCCGTCGTCCTTGATGTCGAATTGGATTTCTTCGAATTCCAAGAGTTCGGTCGAGTACGCCATATAGACGGCGACATTGTCGAAGAGCGTGGAAGATTTGGTGGCGAAGAAGCTGTAGTCGCCCCACGGGACACGAGGGGCCCAGATGCAGTAGTTTTCGATGAGGGCGCGGAGGAGGGGATCTTGAGTCGAACTCCAGATGGCGTGGTAGTTTTCGCCTTCGAGATCGACGATTCCGCAGGTGTCCAGAGGCGTGATGAGGACTTCCTTCCATTCGACAGAGAGGAGGTAGCGAAGGGCATCGGGCTGGCCGCGTACGTTGTATTCGGATTCTGGAGGCGCTTCGCCGTTGTAGCCTCTGTCGAAGCTTCCGTACATTCCTAGCAAGCGGCATCTCTTGGCAAGGGCAGGATCTTGCTTGATCGCTGCAGCGAGACTCGGGGCGGGGCCGATCGCGATGACGTTGATGGTACCGGGCGTTTGTTGCAGGTGTTTCAGGAGAGCGGAGACGCCGTCTTGGTGAATGGCGCCAGAGTATTCTGAAAGTTCGTAATCTTCGACCCAGGGACCTTGGTGGCGGTCTTTGTCGGCCATCTTGCCGAAGTCGATTCCCAGTCCGACTTCGACGTCGCTTCGGTCGCAAGCTTCCAAGTATTTGGCTCCGACTTTGGCTCGGTATTCAGATTCCCCCATTTCCGTGATAATGAATTGAAGGTCCAGCTCGGGCGAGCGGAGAATTTGGGCAAGCGCCCAGACGTCGTCGACGTCGCTACCGATGTCGGTAGAGAGAATGGTTGGGGTGGCTGCGGTCAAATTAAAGGCAAGGACTAGGCTGGTTGCGAAGGGTAGAAGTTTTTTCATAAACATAGGCGACTTTAAGAACAAACGTTTGTGCTAGAAGGGCGAATTTACTCTTATATATGAGAGGAGCAAGCCTTTGTTTGATGGCAATTAATCACCATTGGCTTACCGCGGTTTCATATTTTCGTGGTCCTTCGTCACCGCTTCAGCACTGGTTGAATGCGGGCTAGAAGGGGATTTCGAGTCGATTGACGAGGTGTCGCCTCGAACCGTAGTTTCTAAAATTATAAGGGGTTGTCCTTTGATATAAGGCTTAGGTCGGAAGTTCGAATCTACTTGAAAAAATTCGAAGAGGAACAAACGTTTGCGCAAAAATCCTTACCCCTTATTCACAAAAGAGAGGTCTTGAGCCTGCAACGAGTTTGAACTCCCCTATTAATATAGAGTCCCTTTGGAACGAAGCGAAGCGCGCGGTCGCTTTGGCATACGACTGATGAGCGCAAATAATGGACGAGGTACATTGAGGGGAATCTCCGGCGCATTCAGGGCCGTTGAAAGGGAAAGCCCCAGAACGTCCCGCGTCTTGCGCGGGTCAATCACCC
>JBCCZW010000477.1:0-4022 GCA_039186805.1 Verrucomicrobiota bacterium | reverse complement strand
CCAGAATCCACTCCAATTGGAGAGCCCAATACGTTCAGATCGGGGTTGGAAAAACGATGGATTGTTCGGCCATTATTCAAAGTCGTGATCGTCCTATACGTTTCACCATCACTTCCAACGAATCGGTAGGCGTGGGAATATTCAAAGAGTCCGCCCGGATTATTTGCGTCGTAGTCTCTTCCCGCGCCAAAGCACAGACCCCAAAAACCAGCTCCCGCAGATGGACCCGATGATATTTCTGCGCCCGCAATAAAGTATGCTTGCTCATCATCGCCTTCAGGATTGCTCAACGCAGAAGCGGACGCTGACGTTCCATTCCTTACGAGAAAAACGAGATCAGCACCGTATTTATTTCTCAGACTGGAAATCTCGGCATCATTCGATAGCAAATTTCTGTCCAAGCTCGCAACCGATTGCTCCACGTAAGATACTTCCGCAACGTGCGTTAGTCGAAGACGTGCATCGATACCACTGCTAAAGAAAACCTGATTTGCGAATGCCTCCGTCTGCCTAGCGCGACGAAACATTCCCGCCTCTCCTCCTACAATCGCTCTCGCTTCTGCTCTGTAGACCACCATAAAATCCACCACAGGCCCGTCATCAGCTTCGAGGGGTTGATTCACCATCCAGAAACAAGCTAACGCCAATTTACTTCCCAATGACCAGAATAAGCGCCTAAACAGGGCGCGCACGCGCAATTGAACAAGAAAAACAAAGGACTCCATAACTCATCGAATCGGCCAAGAGTACTACAGGAGCTCCCGCACCACTCAACGACACTACCTCAAACGAACAAGTGAGGGTCGGCCCTTACAAGAAAAATCTAAGCAATTCTCTTGATCCTCAGTTTGGAAACAGAGTCACCTCCGCGCCCGACTTCTCAAAAAAGCTCCAAGCTCCTCTCGCGTCAAATAGCCGTCGCTATTCGCGTCAACCCGATCGAATTGCGGCCACCCTTTCGACTCTTCGCGTGAGACCTTTCCATCGCCGTCCGTATCCAAATTTCTGAAACGATACTCAACGCCCTGCCTTCGACTGCCCTGCTGGCCCTGCGTCCCACTCGCCTCTCCTTCCCCAAAAAAGACCGACAAAAACTCCCTCTCATCATACCCTTCCGCCTCAGCCAGCTGTACAATCAGCAGATCCTCCGAAGGTACGATATACAACTTCTGCTTTCCCTTTCCTGCTGCCATCAAGATATCCCCCGGCAACCCCTCCCACTGCCCTAACCAAAAAGTCAGACCATAACTTGAATTAGCCTCGGATGGGAGAAAACACTCCTGCAACAATTCCTTGGATACAACTTGCTCGTCCTCCCATTCGCCATCGTTCAACACAAACAGGCCAAACTTCGCCCACTCCTTCGCCGTAATAAACGCCCCAGACGGAAACTGAATAGCCCCTTGATCATCCTTCCGCCAAAACCGTGCCTTCATCCCAATCTGATCAAACAACCGCCGCTTCAAATAATCCTCAACCGACTCGTTCTTCGGCTCCAACTTCCTCCGCAACAATTCGCCCCAGACCTGAAACGG
This sequence comes from Verrucomicrobiota bacterium, assembly GCA_039186805.1. GTDB lineage: Bacteria > Verrucomicrobiota > Verrucomicrobiia > Opitutales > Opitutaceae > JBCCZW01. The sequence continues at coordinate 2,487 of JBCCZW010000477.1, read as the reverse complement.
GATCGGACCATAGGAAAAATTCTCCCCAATCCGCCCCGTCATCTCCGCCATTCTAACGGCCTGAATCCCGCTCGGCACCTTCCCATTGTCTCCCCCTTCAATTCCACTCGAGAGACTCAACAACTGTCGAATCGTCACCGGCTCCTTCTTCGGATCCTCCGCCCATTCAATGATCGTTTCCGAAACTTTCTCATCCAGCTCTAGCAAACCGTCCTCTACTGCCATCACCGCCAACACCCCTGAGAAACTCTTAGTCCCACTGGCCAGGCGATGCGCCTTGTCTGCAGAGTGACCATTGAAATACTTCTCGAAGATCAGCTCGCCCTCACGATAGACCAGAAGGGCATGCCCGTTTCGAGCATCCAAGTAACTCGCAGCCCCTTGAAGGTTATAGCCAGAGTCCTCTCCCCGATCACCCGTTTCGCTCGCCCAAGCCAAAGAGCCTGCCAATAGAAAAATCGAAAACGTCACAGCTCCTTTCATCGAAAAACCAAACCGGAATACGCCTTCGCAGGTTACAATCGATCTCTTCCCAATCGCCCAAAAAAACCCACCCGTTCCGCAAAAAATCGCCTCTCCGAGACTCTCAGCTTTACCTGCATCTCGCGTGAACAATCCTTGAACAAGCTGACTGCAACATTTAGCAAAAAATGCACCAAATTAATTGATTTATGCAGAACGGATAGCTAATGAACAAATATATTTATCTGAGCTATGAAATTGTGCCGCCTTATCTACAAAAGCCTCGCGTCCGAGGAGATCCTGGATCCTGAAGAACTTGAATTGCTTGTAGACGCCGCATCTGATCGAAATGCAGATTCCGGCATCACTGGGATGCTGGTGCTAACGGGAAACCGATTCATCCAAGTCCTAGAAGGTCCGAGCCGCTTCGTAAATCAACTTTATAGCAGGATCGCAAACGATAAACGGCACTCGGAAATCGAGCTGATCAGCTTCGAGCCTATCGATTCCACTTTATTCTGCGACTGGACCATGAAACTGATGGATCTCAGTCAACTCCCCTCACAGGTGCACTCACTGATGCTCAAAAAGTATTCGCATTCCGGAAACGTCATTAATGTGCCCACCAATGTGATCACTACTTTGGCTCTCCTCATGGATGCCAGAAATACCGGCCTTGAGGTTTAGAGCATCTTTTCGCCATGGGTCGATGGCTGCCGCCAAGCGAGCCGAAATGCGGCAGAAAACTACAGCCACTCCCTAACCTGCGGACTTCCTCTCGATCAGCAGCGCAGCCAACAATCCCACTAGGCAGCACGGGATAATCCAAAAGCTCGATGCAAGCCCATACGCATCGCCCACGACCCCCATAGTCCAAGAGACCGATGCGAATCCTCCTATCCCTCCGCACGAAAGGAGGATGAAAATGGCCGTTGGATTAAAACGCATACGATCTACCGCATAAGCCTGCAAAGTCGGCCAAAAGCAAGCCATCGACACCCCGGCCAAAAACAAGGTCGCATACACCCCCCAGAGACTTTCCACCAAAGGAATCGCCACGCTGACGCCCACCCCAAACACCGCCGACCAAACCAGCAAATCCCACAAGCGAGCTTGCGGTACATACGCCCCAAACCCAAGCCGCGCCGCGATCATACCCCCCGCGAAAAGCGCCACGCCAATACCCGCAGAGCGAGCCCCAACTCCATGCTCCAACTGTATAAAACTCGCGCTCCAAAAAGTCAGCGCCCCCTCGGACGCCCCCGCAAAAAACATCATCCCACTAAAAGCCCAAAACTTCCCTGACCGAAGAATCACCCATTTCTCCCTCATGACCGATCCCATACTTACACGCTGACGCTGCATCCCCTGACGCCTTAGAATCAAAAACAAGAATCCCGAAACGAAACTCATCACCCCAAGTCCTCCAATTATGGGCCGCCAATGCGCATCCCGATTCAACAACTCACCCGTACCCACCATCGTCAGCAGCACCCCAATCGACCAAAACGCGTTCGTCAGGTTCAAATACCGCCCGGCATCTTCAGGATGTAGTTCCTGAACCAGAGGGTTGATCAAAGCCTCCAAAACCCCACCGCCCGTACCCAACAAAGCCACGGCCAACAACAAGGCCCCATACCCAGGCGCAAAACTGTAGCAGACCATCGCCACGCCCATCACCAAACTACTGACTCCCAACGCTCTCGCCTTTCCCAAACGCGCCCCAATGTATCCACTCACCAACAACACGGGAACCACAAGAATACTCCGCATCGCCTCCATGCCGCCCGCCTCAGAGAGCGATAAGTCTAAATCCCGAGCGATCGCCACCAAGCAAATCGGCGTCGCCGTTACTGAAGACGCGTAGGCCAAAAACCCCACCATCGTGGCATAATCCAAAGGCTTGAACTTCAACCCGCCGCTCATCTCCTCAAGCAAAACAAATCGCTATCCAACACAATCCCCAATCTACGCCCTTTGATATTTATAATATCTAAAATCCTCGAAAGTACACCCAAGGATTGG
>JBCCZW010000476.1:0-4044 GCA_039186805.1 Verrucomicrobiota bacterium | reverse complement strand
TCGATGAGAAGGCGTCCTTCGATCCTACTGTCTTTTCTCAGGCGAGTCTCAGTCAGAGCGATCTCGATTGGGAAGATGGAGTAGGAAATACGCGCCAAACGACTTCGGACACTCGCTCTTACTCGCTGGGCGTTACAAAACGGGTGGCAAGCGGAGGGCAGATTACCGCCAGCACGATTCAAACCCGCAATGATGGCTCCAGCTTTAATCCGGACCTCGGACAGTTGGTAGGCGGCGAGCTTAGCCAGCGGGCTTCGCTCTCCCTAGAGTTCACGCAGCCCCTTCTGCGCGATTTCGGAACGGACGTGACTTTGGCTCCCGTGCGTACTGCCGAGTCAAGGCTTAGAGTGGCTAATCTCGAAACGCGCAGCGCGGTTTACGATCTCCTCCAGCAAATCGAAAACGCTTACTGGCGTCTCTCCGATGCGCGGCTCCGCTTCGATCTCAGCCAATCTAATTTGACGCTTTCCGAAAAGCTCTTGGAGGAATCGCGCGAGCGGGAACGTCTCGGGCTCGCGACCAAGATCGACGTATTGGAAGCGGAAGCCAATCTTGCCCAACGAAAAGAGCAAATCATCCGGGCGAAGCAGAGGATTCTGGATAGGACTGACGACTTGTTGGCAGTGATGGGCGGTCTAGACGATTCTCTGGGATTGTCTCCGGAAATATTCGTCGCTTTGGTCCCTGAATCCATAAAACCGATACAGTCGTTCGAGGTTGTCTTGCAAAATGCGTTGGACAATCACTTCGCTGCGGACATCCAAGAGGAGCTGCTTGTGCAATTGGAGCAAAATCGTATCTTGGCTAAGAATGCAGGTCGCCCTGAAGTCGATCTCACGCTCTCCAGTTCATACAACGGTCTGTCGCCCACGAGTGGTTCAGACGCCTATAGCGAAGCCTTTGATCGACGCGGCGATGATTGGGGACTTCGCTTCAGCTTCAATCTCCCCTGGGGACAGCGCAAAGCGAAATCCAATCTCCGGCAAACGGTTTACCGTATCGAGCAAGGCGAGCTTCGACTCGCTGAAATCAAGCAGGACCTGTTGCGCTCCGTGCGATTCGCTTGGCGCGAACTCGATGCTTCCCGCGAGCAACTTTCAGCCGCTGAACTGGTGGTTGCGCTTCGCGAAGCGACCTATGAGCAGGAGAGAAGTAAGTTCGAGGAAGGCCTTTCCACGTTTCGTTTGCTTCTCGAAACGCAGCGCGATTTGGATGAAGCCAAGTTGCGGCTTCTCGATGCCCAGCTTTCGGGGATCCAAGCCGAGATCGATCTCTCTCGGGTTCAAGGACTTATCCTTCGGAGACATGGGGTGGATTGGAACATTCCCCAGCTCGGAGAATAGGACTGTCATTGCTTTTACACTACTGACTGCTAATTTCTTACCTCTCAATTCATGAAAAAACGATATTGGATCAGCCTTCTCTTGATTGCCGGGATAGGCGCAGCCGTCTCCTTTAAGTTCGGCAAACGGGAGAAGCCGACCGAGGTAACCGTCGAGACAGCGGTTCGCGGAGACATCACCCGAGTGGTTACAGCGACGGGACGCGTCTACCCGGAGGCCGAGGTTACCATATCCTCCGAAGTGGCTGGCGAAATAATCGAACTTGGAGTCAAGGATGGTCAAATCGTGACGAGCGGCGATCTTCTCGTGCGGGTCAATCCCGACCGATTAGAAGCCCAGGTGCTTCAGCAGGAAGCTGCCTTGCGGGCCGCCCAGGCCTCGTCCTCTGAAGCTAAGGCTCGCATGCTTCAAGCCGAACTGGACTTGAAGCGGCAAGACAATCTCTTTGAGAAAGGGCACTCAACCCAAGAGCAGCTCTACAATGCCCAGACTCTGTTGGAGATCAATGAAGCCTCGCATCAGGCGACGCTCTCCCGCATCGAGCAGCAGGAGATGCAGCTAAAGGAGGCGCGCGACTCGCTTGCCAAAGCCACGACTTTCTCGCCGATAAGCGGTACCATCACCTCATTGAGTTCCGAGTTAGGCGACCGAGTGGTGGGTACGGGTCAATTCGCAGGTACTGAGATCATGCGCGTGGCGGACCTTTCTCAAATGGAGATTCGTGTCGACGTAAGTGAGGCTGATATCGTGCACGTTAAGATTGGGGATAAAGCGAATATCGAAATCGAAGCCTTGCCCGACCAAGTCTTTGAGGGAGAAGTTTCGGAAATCGCTAATTCAGCGCAAGGGGGTGGAAATCACTCTACTGATCAATTGACGACTTTTCAGGTCAAAATACGCCTTATCGATTCGAACAGTCGTATCCGCCCTGGTATGACAGCTACGGCCGATGTCGAGACGAAGACTGTGATTGAAGTCGTCAAAGTTCCACTACAGGCGATTACGGTTCGCGCTAAAGAAGAGGTGGAGAAGCAATTGAGCGGGGAGGCGGATGAGGAAGAAAGCGGATCGAAAAAGTGGGGAGAAAAGAAAGAGGAAGCCCCTCGAAATCGCGATGAGCTCGAGCGCGTTGCGTTCGTCTTCGAAGACGGAAAAGTCAGCCTCGTTCGCGTAAAGACTGGAATTGCCGATACGCGGTTTATTGAAGTTCCCGCTGGGATCGAAGTCGGTCAGAAAGTCGTTGTCGGAGGTTACCGAATACTGTCTCGTGAGTTGGAGCACGGAGATGCAGTTCTCGTTGCTGGGAAAAAGTCTGGGAAGAGCGACAAGTGAGCGAAAGCATGATCCAGATTACCGGCATCAAGAAGATCTATGATCTGGGCCGTTCCAAGGTGCACGCGTTGGATGGGATCGATCTTCGTATACAGGAAAATGAATACATCGCCATAATGGGACCTTCTGGGAGCGGGAAGTCTACGCTGATGAACATGCTCGGCTGTCTCGATACGCCTTCTGAAGGACAGTATTTTTTTGCTGGAGAGGATGTCGCTCGAATGGATGACGATTCTTTGGCCGATATTCGCAACCGTCGTATCGGCTTCGTTTTTCAGAGTTTTAATCTACTCCCAAGGGCGAGCATTCTTCGCAATGTCGAGCTACCGCTGGTCTACGCCGGTTTGGCCAAAAAGGAACGTTCTCGCAAAGCCAAGACCGCTCTCGAGCAAGTCGGATTGGGGGATCGGATCGCCCACCGCCCCAATGAACTTTCGGGAGGGCAACGTCAGCGCGTCGCCATCGCCCGCGCTTTGGTGACTGAACCATCAATCATTCTTGCCGACGAGCCGACGGGAAATCTCGATTCGAAGACAGGGAAGGAGATCATGCTGCTCTTTGAAAATCTGTATTCAAAAGGCCATACAATCATCCTGGTCACTCATGAAGAAGACATTGCCAAGAATGCTCGACGTCTGGTTCGTCTGCGCGATGGGCTAATTGAAAGCGATCAAATAGTCGCTCAACCGGTAGGGAGCTCATGAAGCGATCCCGTATTAAAGGGTTTTTAATCGACCTGGATGAAAGCGCGCGTATCGCGGCGGAACAGCTTCGCGAGCATAAGGTACGCTCTCTTTTGACGGCCTTGGGAGTGATTATCGGGGTTTGGGCGGTGGTACTGATAGGGCTGGGCATCAACGGCTTGGACAGCGTTTTCCAGAATAGTCTGAAGATCTTGGGCAGTGATCATTACTACGTGCAGAAGTTTCCTTGGCGGGACCCTGGCGACAAGATGAGGGAGTACGTTAATCGACGGGATATCAAGGAGAGCTACGCCGATGAAATCAATGATGCGATTGCGGAATCGCCTCAATCGCTTCTCCAACTTGCAGTGCCTGTCTACCGCTTTAGGCGAGGCATATCCCGTAATGATATTTCCGTGAGCGACATCGAAGTATCTGCGAGTTGGGCTGAATACGCCTATATCACGACGGCGTCGATTGCCCACGGTCGTTTCTTCACGAAGGAAGAAGAGATGGGGGGACAGAAGTTGGTTATTCTGGGTTCGGGCTTAGCCAGCGCGCTGTTCCCGGAGGAAGACAATTGGGGTACCGCTGTGGGAAAAGAAATCAAGATCGACCGCATCGACTTTAGGGTGATCGCAGTCTTGGAGCAGCAAGGCAGCTTTCTGGGCGTGGGAGAAAACGAT
>JBCCZW010000475.1:0-4050 GCA_039186805.1 Verrucomicrobiota bacterium | reverse complement strand
GCGAAGGAGGGGGTTCTGACTTACCCTGAGCTTAGCGCGACTTTTATTCTTCAAGTGACCGGTCTTTCTAGCTCGCCAGAAGCGGGTATGGTCGGGATCGACATTACGGGTCCAGGCGTGAAGGAAAGCGCTACGGTTTATGTAGGCGGGTTGAATCCGGGCTGGGTCGATTCGCTGATGGAAAAGAATAGCGAATTTCCCTTGGGAGTAGACGCTATTTTGGTAGCGGACAGCGCGAACGGGACTCCAGAGGTCATGTGCCTGCCGCGCACTTCTAGTCTTAAAATCATCAACTAAGGTTTAATCTCATGGGATACGTTGCGATTAAAGGTGGCGAAGACGCGATTGATAATGCGTCACGACTTGTTGAATACGATCGAGTCAAAAGCCGCACGAAGCCGATTGAAATCGAGCAGATCAGAACCCAGCTATCCGCTTTGGTCGACAAGATCATGGGCGAGGGTTCTCTTTACGCGCCGGAACATGCGGCGCTTGCCTTAAAGCAAGTACAGGGCTGTCCTCTGGAGGGCGCGTTTATTTTGAGAGCCTATCGCGCGACCTTAAATCGCGAGTACTACTCGGAAGTCGTGAACACCCGAGAAATGCGTGTGCAGCGGAGAATTTCATCCGCATTTCGCGAAGCTCCTGGAGGCCAGATCTTGGGTCCCACTAGAGACTACACGATCCGTTTGTTGAATACAGACTTAGCGACTGAGTCGAGCGAAGACCTCAAGGCTTTTTTGAAGGAATTCGACATCGATGAGAGCGAGGTTTTAGACGATCCGCGTCCTCTTAGCAAGGTGATCGATATCCTCACGGAAGAAGGATTGCTGCAAGCGGTGGAGGAAGACGAAAACCGCAGGGTAGTGGATATTACTCGCGAAGCGGTCAAGTTTCCTGCGCCAAGATCAGCCGCTATGCAGATGCTGGCGAGAGCTGAGACGGGTGGACTTTGCTCATTGGCCTATTCGTCGATGCGCGGATTCGGTTCTGCGCATCCGACGATTGGCGAGCTAAGGGTTGGGCACGTGTCGGTTGACGTTCGCGACCGTCGCGGCCGCAAACGCTATATCGGCAGTATTAAGGTGACCGAAGCAGAAGTGGTCTGTAAGCTGAAGCAAAAGAAGAAGGATCCCGTGCCGTATATGACGCTTGGATACGGTCTTTGCTTTGGATCGAACGAAACGAAGGCGATTTGCATGGGAATCTTGGATCGCAGTATGCGCGTCGAAGGCGAGCATCCGGCGAATAGCCAGGAGTTCGTTTTGTATCATACGGAGGGTGTCGAGTCTTACGGATTTACGAACCACTTGAAGCTTCCTCACTACGTCACATTCCAGTCGGGACTGGATAACCTTCGCAAAGCGATGCAGCGAAAGGATGACGCGGAAAAGAGCGGCGAGAAGAAGAGGTTCGTGGCTGCATCTACCGAAGACGCGGCAGATCCGGCGCCTGAACTCCTCTGACTTAACGATCATGTTGACTCATTCCATTCCATCATGGTCCGAGCTGAAACTGGCTGAAAATTCGTTTCCTCACTTCGAAATACCCTCCGGGTATGTCTCAGATCGAAAGCCGGATTTCCATTCCAGTCGCAGCTCTAGACCACTCGGAAGCGACTTAGCCAACACAATCTGAACTTTGAACTATTTTGCTAAATGATTGAGACGAAGAAATTTTCTAGAAGCTACAACTACGGCTTTATTGACGAGTCGACCAAGAAGGAGATTCGCCGCAAGATGCTTAAGGCTGTGGCGATTCCTGGCTATCAAGTGCCTTATTCTTCGCCGGAGATGCCGATCTCAAGAGGTTGGGGTACCGGCGGTTTGCACGCCTCTCTCTCTTTGATTGGTCCGCAAGACACTTTTAAGATCATCGACCAAGGGAGCGATGCCAGCGTCAACGCTTGTAATCTCCGCAACTTCGTCAAACGCATGACGGATTGCGAGACGACTTTCGATACTGCGGAAGCCACCGTCATTCAGACGCGCCACCGTATTACAGAGGAGGTTTTGACCGACAAGCAGATCATCGTCTTTCAGGTGCCTCAGCCGGAAATTCTCCGCGGAGTGGAGCGTTACGAGTTTAAGACGCGTCAGATGCACGCCGAGGCTGACTATGCTAAGATGTGGGTTTCGCTCTATGAGTCCTACGTTAAGTTCGGAGCGATTATGCGGGGAGCGGGTTATCCGGTTAAGGTGAATAAGCGCTATATCATGTCGCCCTCGCCAATCCCGCGTTGGGACGTGCCCAATCTGAGCGCGAGCGATACTTTGCATATTTTCTCTGCAGGTCGCGAAAAGCGAATCTATGCGGTGCCGCCGCACACCGCCGTCGAGCCTCTCGAGTTCGAGGACATCAAGTTTAAGGTAGAGGAGTTTCTGGGTATCCGTTGTTCGGTTACTGGCGAAGGCGATGCTTTTATGGATGAGATATACGAATCGGAAGATAGCCGCAAGCACGTGATCAACGATAGCAACTTCCTCGACAAGCTGAGGGGCGGACCACGTCCGAATCAGCGTCTCTTCGCCAACCCTCAAGACGAAGCCTAGGGCTCATTTCGAAAATGGTAACGGAAAATAAAGAAGACTGGCTGCTTAGAGTTCGCGGCCTCAGCAAGATTTACGGAGAACCGATTTCCAACAGTATCCGCTACACCGGACCGAAGTTTGGAACGAATCAATGTCCTGAAACCGACGCCATCGTGGCTTGCGCCGAGATCGATTTCGATCTTTACCAAGGCGAGGTGCTGGGCGTGGTGGGCGAGAGCGGATCCGGCAAGAGTACGTTGGTTCAGCTTCTCTACTTCGATCAAGATGCTTCGGGGGGCGAGGTTTACTTCCGCGGGGTGGACGATGGGCGCACGAATTTGCTCAACGTTTCCAACCAGAGGAAGCGTTATATTCGAAACCATCTGATGGGGATGGTGTATCAGAATCCTCGAGATGGCTTGAATTTCAAATTCTCTGCGGGAGGAAACATTGCTGAAAAGCTCTTGATGGCGGGCGAGTTCCATGTGGGCCGCATTCGCGACCGGGCGAGCGGCCTCTTGGAAAAAACGGAAGTTCCGGTTCCGCGTATGGACAATGCTCCGAGTTCTTTCTCGGGAGGCATGCAGCAACGCGTGCAAATCTCGAAGGCTATCGCGAATAATCCTCCGCTCCTGTTCCTGGATGAAGTGACCACTGGCTTGGACGTTTCGGTTCAGGCGAAGGTTCTGGATTTAATCCGGGGCTTGCAGCGCGAGCTTGGGATTTCTATGATCGTCGTGTCGCACGATCTAAGCGTCATTCGAATGCTTACGGACCGGACGATGGTTCTGAAGAACGGCCGGATTGTGGAAGCAGGTTTGACCGATCAAATCCTGCAAGATCCACAACATGAATACACCCAGCTCCTGGTGAGCAGCCTATTGTAATCTCCAAAGAAGGCAGAAAATGAGCAACATTTTAGAAGTTAAGAATCTTAAGAAGAACTTTCTCCTCCACATCCTGAACGAAAAGAACATCGATGCTCTGGACGACATCAATTTCGAGATGGAGAAGGGCCAGATCATGGGTCTCACGGGCAAGTCTGGTTCAGGTAAGTCGAGCTTGATGAAGTGCCTCTACGGTACCTATCTCGTTAACGAAGGATCGATTCTCTACGATTCCGAGATCTACGGACAGATCGACCTCGCTTCAGCGACGGTCCATGAGATCCTGAAGATCCGTAAGCAGGAGATGACTTACTGTTCGCAGTTCCTGCAGGTGATTCCTCGCGTACCGGCTCTGGAAGTGGTCGCGGAACAACTGATTCTGAGTGGAGTAAAGCGTGATGAGGCTCTGGAAGAATCGAAGGATTTCTTGGACCAGCTGGGTCTGCCAAAGGAGCTTTGGGATGCCTACCCCTCTACTTTCTCGGGTGGCGAGCAACAGCGCATCAACGTGGCTCAGGCGATCATTTCGCGTCCACGGTTCCTTTTGATCGACGAGCCGACCGCTTCTCTCGATCAGAAAACGAAGGACGTAGTGATCAAGAAGATACAAGCGCTTAAGGAGAGCGGTACAT
>JBCCZW010000474.1:0-4057 GCA_039186805.1 Verrucomicrobiota bacterium | reverse complement strand
ATTTTCTCGCGTGCCACTTAACGACAAGATGTAGGCGGTCGAATGGCTTCCGGCGCCAAAGTTCTTACAAGTTCACTACTTCTAGTATCTGTTAAGGCATTACAATGCTCAGATGACCAATTCCCCCAATATCGTTTTCATAATATGCGATGACCTCGCATACGGCGACCTTTCTTGCCACGGCAACCCCTATTGCCAGACCCCCGCGATCGACAGCCTAAAAGACGCGGGGGCCTCTTTTGGCCACTACCACTCCGGACCGCTCTGCACGCCTGCCCGCTCGGCAATCTTAACGGGTCGCTACCCCTACCGCACGAGGGCCTTCGACACCTACCTTGGCCGTTCGATGATCGATCCCGACGAAACCACCATCGCCCAACTGCTCCAAGAGAGCGGCCACGCCACCGGTCTCTTCGGCAAATGGCACCTTGGCGATTGCTACCCCATGCGTCCGCAAGACCTCGGCTTCGAAGAGGTTCTGATGCACGGAGGCGGAGGCCTCCGGCAACCGGCCAACCCCAACGAAGGCTCCTACTTCAACCCCGAACTCTTCCAAAACGGGAAGCTCACCCGCCGCGAAGGCTACTGCAGCGATATTTTCGCGGACGAAACCATCGACTTCATAAAGCGGAATCGCTCCAAGCCATTCTTTGCCTACCTCGGATTCAACGCGCCCCACACGCCCCTCGAAGTCCATTCGTCCTACCTTTCCAAATACACGCAGCAAGGCCTACCGGATCGCCTTGCCCGCCTTTACGGCATGGTCGAAAACATCGACCAAAACGTAGGCCGTATTTTGGATACGCTCGAAGAGCTCAAGCTGACTGAAAGCACCATTGTCGTCTTCACTTCCGATCACGGCCCTTGCGGATCCACGCAGGACGAAAACGGGAATATTCGCTATAACGCAGGGCTTCGAGGAATCAAAGGCACTCTATACGAAGGCGGTATCCGCGTTCCCTGTTTAGTCCGTTGGCCTCGAGAGATACGCCCCGGAACCCAAATCGAACGACTTGCAAATTCTATTGATTGGCTAGCGACGCTGACCGACGCTACCGGAGCCAAGGCGCCCACCGACCGAACCATCGACGGAATCAGCTTGCTCCCTCTTTTGAAAGACAGCGAAGCAGAGACTCCCGATCGCGCCCTCTGCATGCAATGGCATCGCGGCGACAACCCTGTACGATTCCGCAACTTCGCCGCCTTCACGGAACAATACAAACTGACCCGACCGCACGAGGACGCTCCCGACGAACTCTACGACCTAATAGCGGACCCCCAAGAGACATCTAACCTCGCCAACCAATTGCCCGAGATAGTGGACACGCTCCGCGCTCGCTACGAGGATTGGTTCGCGGACGTCAGTTCCACCCGAGAAGACAACTATGCGCCTCCCCGCATTGTAGTCGGTCACTGCAAAGGCGATCCTACCCTACTCACTTGGCAGGATTGGCGACTCTACGGTGAAACCGACAGCTGGTCGTATGATAATCCTGGATACTGGGAGATCACCTTCCACCAGAAAGCCCCATACGAGCTTACCATCGAAATCCCGAACAGTCACGTAGGAGGAGAACTCATCATCCGCTGTCGAGACTGGGAATGCAAAACGCCCCTCACCCAAGCGCTTCTTGACGGAAGTTTCGGTCAATTCGCTTCTCTCGCGTTCACCACTCCTGAGCTTGATCAAGGACCCGCCCGTTTCGAAGCCTTCGTGGAATTCGATGGAGATCGACTCGGAATTACCCGGGCCTACATTCGAGCAGCCACGCTCCAACTGTCATAGTCTTCACTCACTGGCAATTTCGACTAATTGACTCAACTCCAGACGAGGCACTGCAAACCGAACGTACCCCTCGCTGTATTCAAAATCTAAACTCACTTTTTCAGGTACTAAGCGAACGCTGCGAGGAGCCTGATCCAAGCGAATCGAAACCGGTATATCATAAATCGGCACCACATCCTCGATCACGCCGACTTCGCCGCGCTGCACCGGAGTGGCGTAGAGAAGGTGCAACACATGCCGCTTCAGTTCAGACTGAAATCGCAAATTCGCCCTGCCTACCGAAGGAAGACCCACCTTCAAAATTGGATCGGTCAACAGTCTTTCTAAGAGCCCCATCGCGAGCTCTCGATACAAGCGAGTGCCCCACTGGTTGTAGGATTTGAAGATCTGCTGGCTTATGTATCCAGAATTCTCAGCCAACACAACAGACGCGCTGCCACTGGGCTTTTCGTAAGGAGCTTCTCTATGCCCGCAGAAATGCCCTGCTGTACGGTTAAAATAGGGCTGCCAAGTACGAGCTAAGGCGCTGCCGCCAGAGGCCGATACCACCGCCCCGCTATCATAAACTAAAAATGGGTCCTTTATCCCCGACTCCAACAAACCTTCATCTAGGGCCTCCACATACTCGACATCCCATGGGCTTTGCCCTTCGAAGCTAACTCCCAAGTCGATTAGGAAATCTTTGCGTTCGGAGTCTAAACCGGAGAAGCCGGAAGCCAGTATTTTTCCACCTCCATCCTGGAATGCTCTCAGCGCCTCCGCCAAATCTGAACTCAGCGCCAACTCGTCCGGCAATATCAAAAGCCTAAAAGAGCTCCAGTCCATCTCTGGATCGACCACCGCAAAAGGCACCTGAGACTCAAGCAGCATTTTGCACGCTCCCGTTTCGGAATGCGTCAGCAAGTCTGCAGTCGCCAAAATAGCCACCTCCGCTACACTCTCGCTACTGCTCAACCAAGGCTCATTTTCCTCGAGCTTTTTATAGCTATCGCCAATCAAACGAAAAGTGTCCATATCCACTTCTCCCGTCGGGTGCAGATGATGCCCGATACAAGTCAAGCAGCCGTAACTCGATATCTGGGCAACCTCCCATCGCAGGGCATTGGGATGCTTAAACCCTCCAAACTCGCCCCAAGACGTATGGAATTTGCCCGTCATTCCGATCACTTCCGTATCTTTCACCTCAGTGAAGTAAGCGGCATTGCAAGGAAAGTGATCGTAACCCCAATCCCCTGTCGGCAATGACTCGATTTCTGCATGCGAGCGAAAAGCGTCCGCTTCATACTCTCGTCTGACTTGCTTATCGTTGTGAAATAGCGTTGTCTTCGGATCGATGGCCCAAACCAGCTTTGCCACCTTTTCCCGATAGTCTTTTTTCGAAAGGTTTGCCAAAGTCTCCATATCCGCATCGCTCTCCGGGTCCAGCCCAAGCGATCTCGCCTTGTCCTTACAGAAGTCGCAATAGCAGGTAGAGGCGAAGGTAATGTCCATGAATATTCCCGAGGGTTTCAGGTCGGTCATGATCTCTTTGGTCGAAGGCAGCACGTACTCTTCGATGTAAGGAGAATTCAAGCACAGCGTATTCCAATAGTACATGGGCAAGCGACTGTCAGGATGCGGCAGAGACCTGCAGCTCGAGCCATCTTTCTCCCTGACCGTCCATTCAGGATGCATACGCGCCACACGCGAATTCCAACGAACCGTATTGTAAACGACCGTACGCACTCCCGCCTTTTCACAAGCCGCCATCTGACGCTCGAGCAAATTCGTCTCTAGATGAGGATGCTTGTATCCAAGTTTTGAATCATAATAAGCCCACCCATGATGGCATACGCCAAATAAGTTGATCGTACCCACATGCCCAATCTTCAAGGCCTCAATGAACTGCTCCTCATCAAAGCGAGAACCAATGCTCTCGATAGCTTCCGAAGTGTGGAAATCCAAATGTACCTGGCGATCAATCATGGAGGTTTTCTTCATCCGCCCAATTAACCGTTGACGCAGGTCGCTCGCAAGGATTCAACCCAAACAATATGTAGACAAAACGCTCATGAGAGACCCCCATAGCCATATCAACGAATCAGATGATCCGAGAGTCAACCTACTGGAGATTGGAGGATGTCGCCAATATCGCTGGACCTTTCAATCGATTCGCAGCTTCCACTGGAAGTACTATTGTAACCCAAACGGAAAGGGTTCTTTCACCCTCGGGGAACAGTCTTACAATCTGACAAGAGACCAAGCCGTCATGATATCTCCTCGAACTCATGT
>JBCCZW010000473.1:0-4066 GCA_039186805.1 Verrucomicrobiota bacterium | reverse complement strand
CGGGTTATCCGATCAGGAAAGGTGAAGTGGCGGAGGCAGATGGCTATACTGCAAATCAGAAAGAGGGATTTAAGGCTCAAGATTTCGATGGCGATGGCTTCATCGCGAGTGATGAGTGGCTCACCGAGGATTCGCTGCATAATATTGAGGAGATTACCGAAATCATAGCTCTGACCTTATATATGAGCGCGCTCGATTCTAACAAGGACGAGAGCATTTCGCGGGACGAGCTGTCAAAACTCTATCCTGGGGGCGAAGAAATGTATCCGGAGTCATTCCCGCTTGAGGAAGCGATCCATCACCTTCGAGTGATGGACCATGAACTCCGGCATGAGATGGCAAATCTGATCACTGGCGAAGGAATAAGATAGGCCTGCGACGCCTTATTCACTCGTTTGGGTCATCGGTCTGGGAAGGAAGTTCGTTTCGGTTCGCAGATGGTTTAGGGCCGACCTTATCCATGGGGCTTGACATGAAATTGCTAATGAGCCTCAGTCGCAATCTAAGCTGAGGCTTCACTGAAGGGTCCTGGCTTCTTGTAGCGCATCCATGGACAGCAAAGCGTTAAGTCTAAGGTCTAGCCCAACTGCAGTTGGCAGCGAGGTAGCGGAGGAAATGACGTCTCATTACGACGACATCATGGGATTCTTACTGCGGCGGACGGAGCAGAGGGCTGAGGCCGAGGATCTGACTCAGGAAACCATGTTTCGCTTTTTGCGTTGGAGGGAGTCGAGGGTGGCTCGGAATCCTAAGCGGGTGCTTTTTCAGATTGCTCAGAATTTACTGGTGGATCGAAGCCGTCGGGCGTCGGTGCGAGAGATCGCTTGTTTTGAAGACAATGAGAGCGAGGCGATTACCCAGATTAGTCCGACGCGTGAATTGGAAGCTCGCGAACGATTGACGGAGCTTCGAGGAATTTTGGATAAGATGCCGCAGCGGGCGCGAGAAGTGTTCGTCTTAAACCGGATCAAGGGAATGAAGCATGCAGAAATTTCGGATCGTCTTGGCATTTCCAAGAGTACAGTAGAGAAGCATATGATTCGGGCGCTTGCTCTTTTCAGAGCCGCGTTGGAAAATCGTGATTGAAGATTGGCATAGATGCGTTTCGCATCTGCTGCGTCATAGGCTTTAGATGGACGAAGAAGTTTCCGAAAATAAGATTCCCTCCAAGGCTTGGGAGGAAGCGAACGCTTGGGCGGTGCGGATGGATGACCAGTCGGATGATTCTGAGTTGCAAGCCGCATTCGAATCCTGGCTGGCAACTTCGCCATCGCATGCCGAGGAATATGAGAAGGCGAAAAGCGCTCTCTCGGAAATGACGCGACCGGAGCTTGTCGAGGCGTTTCTTGACGAGGAGCAAATCATGGGGAATGGGTTTTCGAGGAGGAGCGTTATCCCTCGATTTTACGGAGCCTTAGCTGCTGCTGCTTCGATCGCTTTGATTTTCGGCCTTGCGGCTTTTTATATTGGACACCCGGAAGGAGAAATCCAACGCAGCGCGACAGCCAAGCTAGAAGTTTTGACTTTGCCCGACGGATCCACTCTGGAATTAGACGCGGCGTCCGCAGTGGAGCTGGTTTTCGACGAGTCGCAACGCACGGTGCGGCTATTGAGTGGCTCAGCGGTTTTCGATATTGAGGAGGATATACGTCCCTTCGAAGTGCTTGTAGGGGATCATCGGATACGGGATATTGGTACGGTCTTTTCGGTAAGTCTAAGAACCGGTATCGAGAACATAGAGTCCGAACGCGTGCCCTTCACGGTGGCGGTGGAGGAGGGCGAAGTTGAAGTCAGTCGGATCGACGACGAGACCTCGTCTCCCCTCAGTCTTTTCGCTGGGCAAAAAACGGAGCTTATCCCGGAAGTGGCTAAACTCCCAGAGCCTCAAGCTATAGAGCTGGAGTCTTTCGCCCCTTGGCGGAAGGGAGAGTACCGCTATCAAGACCGGCCTTTGAGCGAAGTGTTGGCGGATCTACAGCGCCATTGCCAAGGGCGCATTTTCATAGAAGATGAGTGGCTTTCCGAGCAACGGGTTACCGGTATTTTGAAGGTCGATAATCTGGACGAAGCCTTTGCGGTCCTCGCCAGAGTTCTCCCTCTGAAAATGATTAGAGAAGGGGATGAGCGGATCGAGATCTTGCGGGTCGATAGCTAGAATCCTAAATTTCTTTTAAAATCGCATAGAGGCAAATTTCTTCGTCTGCGTCTAGGCCGGTGTAGCAAATTTTCAACCCGTCCTATGCAACGTCAAACTACTTCTTATGCAGGCCGCTCTTTGAGTGTCCTTTTCGCCTCATTCGCTGCGCTTGCGCATGCCCTTCTCCCTCTGACTGCGCAAGAGAACCGAGCGTTCACATTCGATCAAGACGCTCAGAGCCTGTCGACCGCTCTGGACGCTTTCTCTGAGGCGACTGGCGTTCGCGTACTCGCTCCCTCCTCTGCCTTGAAGGGCAAAACGGCCCCTGCTCTTAATGGCGATTTATCCGCCGGCGTTGCATTGGAAACTTTGCTTGCCGGCAGTGGTTTGGAATCTGAATTCGTATCCGACGAATCGGTGGCGATTCGAAGGCCGGCTTCCATTCGCAAGGAGAGTTACATCCAGTTAGATTCGATTACTGTAAAGGGGGAATTGCAGGAGAGGAGTCTATTGGAAACCAATACTTCGGTTAATATTCAGACGGGAGCGGATATCGCTCGTAGTAACGATAAGCGGATCTCCGACGTGTTCAGCAGAGCGGCAAACGTCAATATAAACGGTTCCGGCCTGCAGGCGTTTTCTTTTAGCATAAGAGGCATCAACTCTTCGGGCGTGGGAGGCTCGGGTAACGGGGCCTTGGCTTCTCTTACCGTCGACGGGGCGGCGTTTACTACTCAACAATTGGCCCGCGGCTATAATTCGCTTTTCGATATCGAGCAGGTTGAGATTCTCCGGGGTCCGCAAAGTACGAGCCAGGCGAGAAATTCCCTAGCGGGGGCTGTCGTCGTACAAACGAAAGATCCTGAATTCGTTCAGGACACTCAGGCGGTCGCCCTTATAGGCGATTATGGGAACTATGAATTTGGGGTGGCGAATACGGGGCCGCTCAATAAGGAGTTTGCTTACCGAGTCGCCTTCCAGAGGACGAATAGCGATGGCTTCATAGAGAACCCAGTCCTGGGGACGGATAGCTACAACTATAGCGATACCGATACCTTGCGGACAAAATTGCTCTATCAGCCCGAGTCTTCGCCGCTGGAGATTGTGTTGGGCTATACCCACGTCCAGGCCGACGCGCGCAATGATGTGTCCTCTTGGTTCCCCGAGACGCAGCAATATATTAACAGCAATCCCTACGGAGAGGGGGGTATGGATACTGAGCAAGATGTGGCAACGTTGAGCGTATCCTACGATCTCTCTGATCGCTGGACTCTCCAATCGCAGCTCGCTTACAACGAGTTCGTCTCAGCGGATTTGAATTCCACTTACGCAACGAGCGTGCCGGATCGCGACCAGGCGTGGTTCGCTACAGCCGATCAGAAAGAGTGGAACGAAACGCTTCGTTTCAACTACGGGGGAGAAAAGTTGAGGGGAACCCTAGGCGTCTTTTATTCGGAAGACACCAATATCGTGCTTCGAGAGGGTGTGGCGCTGCAGAACGCCTTTGGCAGCGGTCTGGATGCGGATGTAGAGATCGACTCTCCGGCGGATACCGACACCCAGGCTTTCTTTGGCGAATTCGACTTCGATGCGACGGATCGAGTGACGATCACGCTCGGCGGGCGTTATGAAAAAGTGGATATAGCCACCGTCAGCTCAACGGTAGCGAACCTCATTTTGCCGCCACCTGCTCCCTATACCGTAATCCAGCCAGGAATCATTGATGCCAGTGTAAACGCAAGTACGGACTTCGACGTTTTTTTGCCGAAGTTCGGCATTACTTATGCCTTGGATAAAGAGCAGCGTTTAGGCTTCACCTATTCCGAAGGTTATCGGCAAGGGGGGGTGACTGCTGATCCCACTACCTTGCAGATCGGTCAGTACGAACCAGAATTCGTCAAAAATTATGAGGTATCCTATAAGGGGGCT
>JBCCZW010000472.1:0-4068 GCA_039186805.1 Verrucomicrobiota bacterium | reverse complement strand
CGGCGCTACCTTCTCTATGAGCCACCCACAAGCAAGTGGTGCGGCAACTGGTACGACTATCGGTGGTAAGGTCACTTACACTTCCGAAGGTCAAAAGGCGGGTACGCAAGTAGACTAATCCAGACGGGTTAAACAAACTTTCCAAACCGCTTCCCGTACTTTTGGGGAGCGGTTTTTTCGTTTTTTTCCGAATGCCGCTTGAATAATGCGAATTACAGCCGATTAAGCCCCCTTAGGTGATAGAACTTATTGGAGCGTAGAGCAAAACCACCACGTGAGCATTCGACTGACACTCTTTGGTATTACAGCGGTAATCGCGATAATCATCGGCATTGTCGGAGGCTTCTACTTGTTCCCATCCGACTTCACCACCCTCGCCCTCAGGCAAATCACGTGGGTGACGCTCCTGACCCTCATTTGCGCCTTCTCGTACCTCGTCATCGCAGAGTACGCAGCATCATGGCGAAGGTCGCTGAAAAGCCGCCCAGTCCATATAGCCATCCTACTATGCTTAGCCGCTACCAGCTTTCTGTTTACCCGCGAACCGCTCGAATACAAAATCGTATTCGATGAGCCGGTACTCGTAAGCGCTTCGCACAACCTTCATCTCGATCGAGATCCGGTGATGGTCGATCGACTGAGAGAAGATGTCCCAACCGATGCTATTCGAATCGATAAACGCCCCTTCCTCTTCCCATTCGCCCTGTCACTGATACACGACGTCCTAGGTTATCGCGTAAGCAACGGCCACATTTTAAACTTCGCGGCGACTTTCGCTTTCCTAGCCACCCTCTACGGGCTATGCATCCATCTAAGAGACCGCTACTCCGCCATCTCTGCAGTCGCCTTATGCTGCGGACTTCCAATACTAGCCCAAAACGCCGCGGGACTCGGGATGGAAATGCTCAACCTCTTCCTCTTAGCCCTCGCCTACCTAACCGCCATCCAGTACGCAAAGGCCCCTAGCGAAAGACGGCTCAGCATCTTTCTACTTACCATCGTACTATTAGCCCATACGCGATATGAATCCTCGCTCTATGCCCTCGCAGCTGGAACCATAGTATTGAGTTCTTGGTTACAGCGCCGGAAAGTTCAAATCTCATGGGGACTAATCGTCACCCCTCTCTACTTCATACCGCTAGCTTGGCAGCAAGCGATTATTTGGTCCGACTCTTCATATATGCAGCTAAGCGACGACGACAGCGCATTCAGCTTCTCCAATTTCCCAAACAATCTCTACGATGCGATGGTCTACTTTTTCGCGACCCCGAGCAAAGCGGCGGGTTCCCCCATTTTAGGTCTACTCGGGTTCGCATCGCTTGCCGCAATCATCTTCTTTGCGCTTTCGAAAAAGGCGAAGATTCCCTTCGCCGCCATTGTCATCGGATGCAATAGCCTCCTAGCGTTCACAATGCTGATGTCGTACTTCTGGGGGCAAGTGACAGACAACATGGTCACTCGTCTGACGCTTCCCATCTGGCTCATCCTCATCATTAGCTCAGCATGTTGCCTAGCCTATATCGCGAGCAACGTAAAGCGATGGTTCCCACCTTTGATAGTGAGCACTGCTGTCCTTTACGCGCTCCCAATTATGAACGCTCATATATATACGAAGCGCATTCCATTCAATCAACGCTATGACTGGGTAGAGCAAAACCTCAATCCATTGCTGTCGGAAAACTCGCTCGTCATAACGAACTACACGCGAATCTATCAAAACATGGGAATCGCCAGCATGGGCGTGCAACGCACGCTGGGTAGAGCAGAAGGTCTACTGACCTACCTCGATATGGATGTATGGGACAAAGTATACGTCATACAAAATGGACACCTCGGTCTAGAAGATGGCAAAGTCGTTTCGCTGATGAATCGAGGCTACGACCTCGGCCCCGCCTTCGAACTCGAAACGATAGACCAAATCTCGCTATTTCCCTACAACTTCATCCGCATTTCAGAGCTTAAATCAATCGATAGAGATTCTATATTCAATCCTGAACTACGAGAAAAAAATATCGAACCCTTTATGGGCTTAGAATCCGAGTCATATTTCCCCATTTCTCAAGAAGCGGATGAAAACTGGCTGAACTCCTTTCCTTAAGAATGACGAAGCCCTCCAGCAGTCAGGAAACCTACGATCTAAGTCTACTCGATCAAAGCCTTGAGAAGTGGAACGCTTCAACGGGCCTGCAAGCAGTCTACCACAGCATCTTCGACGACATGCTTCGTCAATCCGAAGGTTCAGACCTGCTTGAATTGGGCTCGGGAGCCGGCTTCTTCAAGCAATACGATTCAAGAGTCACTACCAGCGATGTCCGGAAAACTCCCTTTGTCGATCTATCCGTATCCGCGTATGAAGTACACAGCCTGCCTCAAAAGTGGGATACCATTTTCGCGATGGATATGCTTCACCACCTCACTCGCCCGTTCGCCTTTTTCGAAAGCGCAGCGCAAGCTCTCAAGAGTGGAGGAAAGATCATCCTCGCTGAGCCTGCCGCTACGCTTGGGGGCCGCTCATTCTACCGGGCCTTCCACCACGAACCATGCAATCCGAGCGAGCTGAAGCATCCTTTCGTCTTCACCTCGGACGAGAACGGCGAGTTCGCGAATATGGGAATGTCTGAAGCGCTTTTCGTTCATCACAGATCCGAAGCGGACGCCGCCCTCAACCGCTTCGGACTCAAGGTCGAATCGCAAATCTATCGGGATCTCGCAGCCTATCCATTGACCGGCGGACTCTCTCAATCCCAACTTGCCCCTACTAAACTGATCAAAGCTCTGCTCTCGATCGAAAGTGTGTTGCCTCAGAGTTTTCTGCGGTTGTTCGCGTTGCGGGTCATAATCGTCATCAAAAAACACCCGAATCCCTGAGCCGATGACGCGCAATCTAATCAAGTTTGCCTCGCTCACGCTAGTCGCGATCATTTCGATCCTGGTTGGGTTCTTCCCATTCGATTCAGAAGTCATTGAATACCTAATCACCCACTACGCCTACTGGATTATATTCACGGCCTTTCTTTTATTCCTATTCTATAGCTGGAAGGCATTCGCCAAAATAGTCTGGAAATCACTCCAAGACCCAAAAGAGCTGACCATCGGTGTAGCGCTGATTCTACTCAGTATCTTCCTATTTACCCGGGAAGATGCCGCTTTCAAAATTTACCACGACGAGCCTACCTTGCTATCGACGGCGAAGACAATGCACGAAAAGCGCTCCGCGGTAGCAGAGCAGTCTTCTAAAGACGAACATGGCGCGGTTCCATACATCGACAAGCGTCCTCTCTTCTTCCCTCTCGTTGTTTCTCTCGCGCATGATGTTTTCGGATACAGAGTCAGCAACGCATACTGGCTCAATCTTCTATTGTGCCTTCTATGCCTCCGACTCATTTATCATGTTGCCTTCAAAGTGACGCAGAACCGAACCGCAAGCCTTACCGCCTCGATCTTCATGGCAAGCCATCCCTTGCTTGCTCAAAATGCCAGCGGAGCGGGATTCGAGCTTCTGAATCTGTGTATGATACTGACCTCCGCAGCATACGCGCTTCATTATATTGAAAAACCGAATACAGACCGTCTAAACGCCCTCGTCTTCTCGACCATCCTCCTTTGCCAAGCACGCTACGAGTCAGCGACTTTCATCTTACCCGCCATTGTAGCAATCGGGGTAATCACGCTCAGGCAAAAACAGCTTAATCTGTCGACTCCCTTCATCCTATCGCCGCTCTTCTTCCTGCCACTCGCTTGGCAGCATAAGCATATAAGCGAGAATCCTGCATTTTGGCAAGGGAGCGCCGAAAGACCAACCCCTTTCAGTCTCAACTATCTATCAGGTAATCTGGAAGCAGCTATGGAGTTCTTTCTAGTCCCCAATAGCCTGTATCCAAATTCTCCTATCGTCGGCGTAGTGGGAATAGTTGCGACAGTCTTCGTAACTCTCGCAATATCGAAGCGCCTTCGATCTTCGCCAGCAAGTATCGAGCTGATCATCTTGCCCTTGTTTCTACTCACCGTCGCTTTGAATTTTGTAATACTAATGCTATACAGCTGGGGACAATTGAACACCCATCTCGG
>JBCCZW010000471.1:0-4075 GCA_039186805.1 Verrucomicrobiota bacterium | reverse complement strand
GGCTTACGAGACTTACCATTTCATGGAAGGCAAGCGTTTCGGTGGCAGCGTGAAAGATGGGAGCCTCGACGATATGGATTTTCAGGGCGTGGTTTCGCCGCTGGCCGGATTCATGAAGGCTCGGAACTATTTTCAAGCTTCGAGTCAGACTGAGGGCGATCTGTTGATCATCGTACACTACGGCGTGACTTCAACAGAGGTAGATATGGAGGAGTTCTTCTTGATAGGCGACTTTGCCGATGATGCCTATGGCGATGTGACTTTGTCTGAAAACGAAGATGGGCAGACAGAGGTCAACCAGGTCTATGACCTGGGAATGGAAGATATAAAGGATATGAATAGGCGAGCGGATGCGATTGGCACCGGGGCGGTAGCTAAGTTGTTGGGTTTCCAGAAGGCGCTTAACAAGAGGAATCTGCTAGAGTCGGAGGAATTTGATCTTCGAGCGGAATTAGAAGACGAACGCTATTTCATTATCTTGATGGCGTATGATTGGCAGAAGATTTTGAAGGGTAATGAAAAGCAACTTATGTGGACAACGCGTTTCAGCCTCAATTCGATAGGAACGAATTTCGATGCGGCCCGCTTTACTTTGTCGCGGGCGGCTATGGGTTATTTTGGAACGGATCTCGAAAACTTGACCAAAGAAAATACCTTCCATGGCGAAGGTAAGATCGAGCACGGCGAGCTTGAGATCGTGGGTGAAGAGACTGAGTAGGCTCGGATGATGAGCCGGGTCGACGCCCCGGCCTACAATTTACGAAAAAGGACGATCCTGGTAGGATCGTCCTTTTTGCGTTAAATGGATGTATCCAGTTTTTGGATCAACCGTAAGCGGCACCGGTTTCGACGTCGATGACCTTGTAGTTTTCGACGTGGAAGTTGGCGTCGGCTCGGAAGGTGAGCTGGGCGTTGTAGTCCTTTTCGAGGCTGATCAGCAGGTCGGCGTCTTCCTCGCGGAGACGGTCGATGATGAGCGGGTTGACTAGAATGCGGAGCTTGATGGCCTTCTCGAGATCCGGCTGGCGGTTGCGCGCGCGGCGGACGATACCGGAGAGCTTTCTTTGGAGCTCCACTGAAACTGTGGTAGCCGATTTCACTATGCCTTTGCCGCGGCAGTAGGGACAATCTGTATACAAGCCGGAAGAAACTGATTCCTGCATACGCTGACGAGTCATCTGCATGATGCCGAGGGGAGAGATGGGCAGGATGTGCGTTTTAGCTTTGTCGTTTGCCATGGCATCGCGCATTCGAGCCAGGATGGCGTTCCGGTGGCGCCGCTGCTTCATGTCGATGAAGTCGATGATGATGAGACCGCCGATGTTGCGGAGGCGAATCTGGCGGGCGACTTCTTCGGCCGCCTCGCAGTTCACTTGGAAGATGGTGTCGTTTTCGTTGCCTTTGTTTTTGTGCGAGCCGGTGTTTACGTCGATTGCGATGAGGGCCTCGGTTTCTTCGATGACGAGAGCGCCTCCGGATGGAAGCGGGACCTGTCTTTGGAAGGTTTGCTCAATCTGGTTTTCGATGTTGTAGCGCTCGAAGATCGGGATGCTGTCTTTATAGAGCTGGATCTTGTTGGTGGAGCGCTTCGAGATCTGGCCGACCGCTTCGGAAATGGTGACGTGATCTTCTTCGTTGTCGATGAGAACGCGGTCGATATCTTCGGTAAGGAAGTCACGGACGGTGCGCTCGGCGAGGTCGGGCTCTTTGTACAGGCAAGAGGGAGCTTTGACTGAATCCATCTTCTTCTGGATCTTGTTCCAGGTGTTGAGAAGGATGTGGAGGTCGCGCACGAAGTAGCGGGCCTTTTTCCCTTCGCCGGCGGTGCGGACGATGATCCCCATGCCTTCCGGGATGGTGAGATCTTGGATAATCTTCTTGAGGCGAGCCCGCTCCTTATTGTCTTCGATCTTGCGCGAGATGCCGCATTGATCGGAGTAAGGCATGAGGACGATGAAGCGTCCTGGGAGGGAAAGGTTGGTGGTCGTACGAGGTCCTTTGGTGCCGATGGGGCCCTTGGTGACTTGGATGACGATTTCAGTGCCGATCGGGTAGTGCTGAGGGATGTCTTTCAGCGTGATCTTTTGCTGTTTTTTCTTTTTGCTGGAGCGGTTGACGCGTACGACTTCGACGGAGGAGTCGGCCGCTTGCGGTAGGATGTCCCAGTAGTGCAGAAAGGCGTTCTTGGGGAGCCCGATATCGACGAAGGCCGCTTTCAGGCCGGGGTCGAGGTTTTTGATTTTTCCTTTGAAGATGCCGCCTACGATGCGCTGGGCGCTTTTGCGGCGTTCGATGTCGAACTTGTCGAGAATGCCGTCTATGAGGACGCCGACTCGGGTTTCGAGTGGCTCGGAGTTGATGATGAGTTCGCGGTAGGGACGCTTCTCTTTTTTGAACTTATCGATGATTTTGGTGAGAAGAGGACGTTTCTTGGCGCGTTGGCCGGCGTCTTTTCTTAGCTTACCTTGATCGATTGGTTCAGCTTTGGATGCCGTAGGCGGCTTTCTGAGTTCGTCCTCATACTTCTTGGAAATGTCCGTATTCTGAGTGTTTTGATTTTTTTCGCTCATGCTGTGATATTCCTGAATTAGCAGGAAGCGCCCTGGATTGGGGCGTCATATCGCAGTTGCGGACTTGCCTTGGTAAATTGCGTTTCATCTTTCGCCTTTAGAAACTCTTTCTATGGCGGTACACGCTTTGCACTAACCCTTGGAGGACGCAGCAGCTAATCATAAAAGTGCCGCCGTGGCTGAGGAAGGGTAGAGGAAGCCCGGTGATGGGCATCATCCCGATGGTCATCGCGATGTTTACGAAAATGTGTACCGAAAAGAGCGTGGCGACGCCGAGCGCGAGGAGTGTACCGAAACGGTCTCTTGCAACGCTGGCGATGCGAACGCTATTTCCCAGAAGCAAGCCGAACAGAGATATGACGACGACGCTTCCCAAAAAACCCGACTCCTCCGCTAGAACGGAGAAGATGAAGTCATTATAGGCCACCTTTCGGGGCAGGTAGCCTAATTGAGCCTGGTCGCCTTGTCCGATTCCCTTACCGGTCAAGCCGCCCGAAGCTACTGAAATTAACGATTGTTCCAGATTCCAGCCAGCTCCGCGGGAGTCGACTTTGTCTGGGCTTAAAAATCCTAAAATGCGTTCCCGCTGATAGTCGTGGAGAAAGGGAAACCAAGCGACGTCTTCGTACTGTCCTCGGGCCTCCATCGGCGTCAGCTCGTTCTCTTCCATGAAGTTCACGTAACTGCGATTGTCCATCAGCGCCACGCCTACAACCGCGACGAAAGCGAGGATGACTGAAGCGAAGAATTTCTTGGACAAATTAGATGCGTAAAGCTGCGCGAACACGAAGGGTGGGATGGTAAGAGATGAACCAAGATCTGGTTGGGCTAAGATCAAGATTAACGGCAGCAAAATCGCAAGCGCCATTTTAGCAAGGACTTGGAGCGATTCTCGGATAGTGCCGACCTCGGATCTGGTCAGGATGCTGGCCGTTATGACGATGCAGGCCAGTTTGCCCGCTTCAACAGGCTGGATATTTGTGAAGCCGACGTTGAGCCAGCGGGTGGCGCCGTAGATGGTGACGGCGAGCGGGCTGCCGGGAATGACGACCAGTAGGAGCAAAATAATCGCGAGACCGTAGATCCAGTGGGCGAGCTTTAGAAAGATCTTGTAGTCGATGAGCGAGATTACGGTGTAGAGGCTGAAGCCAATGACTATCCACATGATTTGGCTTTTCCAAAGTCCCCCTCCACTAGAGGCCTGAGCGCTGTGGATGAAAGTGACGCCGATAATCGACAGGACCCCCATGCAAATTGGGTTGATGATGTCGAAGCGAGAGTGGTCGTATTTTATTCGTTTAGGAGCCACGTATTTGGCTGGTAAATGAGTCGCGCTTCATGCTGGCGGCTTGCCGCCTGACTGAGTTGCTCCGAATGTCGAAAGGATCCGCGGGGAAGGAAAGAAAAATTGAACTCTAGAGGTCTTGAATTTGCTTTGCCAAAAAATTTTCAAACGTTTGAAAATTTTTTGGCAAAGCAAATTCAAGACCTCTAGAGTTCAATTT
>JBCCZW010000470.1:0-4082 GCA_039186805.1 Verrucomicrobiota bacterium | reverse complement strand
GGTCGGTCTATGTGGAGTACCACGAAGCGGTCGCGAAATCCGAGGCGGACGATCGTCCAAAACGAATCGACTATCGCGATATTCTGGATGGGGAGACCTTCGCTCTGTTCGCCAGAATTCGCGAGTGGCGCAAGGTTCTTGCGGCGGAAGAGAAGGTACCCGCCTATGCTATCCTCACCAATGAGCAAATGGCGGAGGTGGCCAAGAGTCGTCCGTCGAGTCTGGGGAGTTTAAAGGCGATAAAGGGTTTTGGCGAGGGGCGCGCCGCAAAGTACGGCGAGAGCTTGTTGTCATGCCTAGCGAATGGGTTCGAAGATAAGGGGGAGGCTGATAAGGCATGAGACGGGTGGGCAGTCTCTTCGATTCGATCTTCGAGTTTGAGAATCTCCGTTTGGCGTTTGCGAAAGCGGCGAGAGGCAAGCGCCATCAAGAGGTGGTTAGGAAATTCTCGTCCGGTCTTGATTCAGAGCTTAAGCGAATGCGAACTTTGGCTTTGGGCGGCGTACTCGCCGTAGGCAATTATCATCGCTTCGTTATTCACGATCCGAAGCGTCGCGTCATCCACGCCTGCGCGTTCCCGGAGCGGGTCTTGCATCACGCAATTATGAATCGTTGCGAATGCGTTTTCGATCGTAGCATGATTTTCGATACTTATGCCTGCCGCAAGGGTAAGGGCCGGCTAGCCGGCCTTGAGCGGACTCGCGGCTTCGCTCGCAGAGGGGGCTTCTTCTTGAAGCTGGATATTCGGAAATTTTTCGAGTCCATTTCTCATGAGACTCTCAAAGGGCAGTTGGGTCGGCTCTTCAAGGACGAGGCATTGCTCGCGCTTTTTGGCCGGATGATTGATTCTTATGAAGTCGAGGTGGGTAGGGGCTTGCCGATCGGCGCCTTGACGAGCCAATTTTTCGCCAACTGCTATTTGAATTCCCTTGATCGCTTCGCGAAGGAATCGCTTAAAGCAAAACGCTATCTTCGCTACATGGATGATTTTGCGCTTTGGAATGAGAGCCGCGATCTATTGAAAGATTGGAAACTCCAGATCGAGAGCTTCCTAGAGAATAGACTTTCTTTAAGTTTGAATGACGCCTGGCGCCTGGAAGCTTGCCCGGAAGGCATGTCTTTTCTTGGCACGCGGATCTTTTCGGCCGCTAGCCTCGTCGCTCGAAGGGGAAGGCTTCGCTTTGCCGCGAGGCTGAGAGTGTACGAAAACGCGTTTTGCCAAGGGCGCTTGGGGGAAGCTGATCTGCAAAGGCGCGTTTCAGCTTTGATAGCGGCAACGGATATGGCCGGAGATGCGCGATGGAGAAGCATAGCGCTTTCGATGGGGGAGGTTTGCGATGCATGACTTGAGCGAGGACCACAGGCGAGAATCGCGTTTTGCGCGGCGGCAGCTATTGGAACAATGCCCAGAACTGCCGTTCTGCGTACCGGAACAGGAACGAGCCGGACAATCGCAACAGGAACATTGGCTTCCGCCTCGCCCTAGCTCACCCGCCGATGGATGTCGGCGACTGACCCGGTCCTCGTCGGAGGGGCGTCGAAAGACGCTTTTCGGATCGAGGGCGTTCGATGCGGGTAGGCTCGTGGATTCGAGTTCGAATGCTTCGGGCGCCCGTTTCGTATTTCGATCGTATGGAAAATACTGAGACAAGTCATGTCGCGTTGCCCGCTCCTTTTCCGCCCAAATGGGCGGAGGGCTGGGGGGAGGACGATTTCGGGACTTTTGCCGAACTGCGGATTGGCAGCGCAACCATGGAGATGCGCTGGATCCCTCCGGGGCGCTTTGAGATGGGAGAGAAAGGCGGCGTTCGCGATGTGAGCTTGACGCAAGGGTTTTGGTTATCCGCGACGCAATGCACTCAGACTCAGTGGCGAGAGCTGGTTCCGGAGAATCCGAACCCGAGTCTTTTCAGAAGCGACGATGAAGAGGAGCGAAAACGAGACTTTGATCGGCGTCCAGTAGATCAAGTGAGTTGGGATGATTGCGTGGCAGCATGTGATGCCTTGAATCAGAAGCGAGACTTCGATGGGCTTCTTGCACGATTGCCGACTGAAGCGGAGTGGGAATATGCC
Organism: Verrucomicrobiota bacterium; assembly: GCA_039186805.1. Taxonomy (GTDB): domain Bacteria; phylum Verrucomicrobiota; class Verrucomicrobiia; order Opitutales; family Opitutaceae; genus JBCCZW01. Next base: position 2,009 of record JBCCZW010000470.1, on the reverse strand, counting down.
TGTCGCGCGGGAACGGATACGGATTTTAATGACGGAAGCGGGTTGAACGACGAGAAGACTCTGGATGAATTGGGGTGGTACGACCGTAACAGCGGTCATAGAACTCATCCTGTGATGGAGAAGCGGCCCAATGGGTGGGGCCTCTCCGACATGCATGGCAATATTTGGGAGTGGTGTAGCGATTGGTATGGGCCTCTGAATACCGATACTGTTGAAGATCCGTCGGGGCCTGAATCAGGCGGGAATCGCGTTTTGCGCGGCGGCGGCTTTTGGTACTTTGCCCTGGGCTGCCGTTCTGCGTCCCGGAACGGGGACGAGCCGGACTTTCGCGACGGGAGCATTGGCTTCCGCCTCGCCCTAGGTCAGTCATTGGTGAACTCCAGCAGCAAGGGAGGGGCCCGGAGGGCCTAAGGCCTGTAGATTTCTAGGCTTGCGAAGCGAGTGGGCGGGACGGCCACCCGCTAAGCAAGCCGTGAAATCGGGCGAAGATTGAGATGGGCTAAAGGGAGTTTTACACATAAGGAGAAGAGTGGGCTGGGTCGTTTGGCCTTTCTGCCTTTTCTTGGTTTGGGACCGGTTTAAGGTTTGGGGGGAAACGGTGGGGCGCTTGGCGAGATCGGTTTATTGATTATGAGTGAAGGCATCTTTTTGGGACAGGGGGCGATGGTGGGTGAGGTGACTGAGTCATCGGCTTTGCTGCAGACGCGATTGACGGCGTCAATGGAGCTGAGTGATCAAGGAGACTTGGAGGGGGCGAGCGGTGTGGCGTGTTTTCTTTGGAGTGAGAGGGAGGATTTTGTAGGGGCTCGAAGGACCTTTTTGGGGGAAGCGCTGGCGGAGAGTGATTTTATCGTCAAGTGGGAGCTTATCGGACTGAAAGCGAATACGGAGTATTTTTATCGGGTTTTGTATGGGGAGGATGACGAGAGTTTAAGGGAGGGGCCGGTGGGGTCGTTTCGGACGCTGGCCGGAAAGAGTATTGATCGTCAGGCGCGCTTTATTGTGGGGAGCTGCATGAACTATAATAAGTTTTTGCATGGGCGAGCGGGGAATGCGGGGGGACCGTTGACAGCGACGGAGGAAGATAAGCGTTTGGGGTTTCCGGCGTTTGAGGCGATGGGTGCGTTGGCTCCGGACTTTTTCGTGGGAACGGGGGATATCGTTTACTACGACAATCCTTATCGAATTTCGAGGTCAGTAGAGGAGTTGAGGCTTTGCTGGCATGAGCAGTTTCGCTTTCCGCGGATGATCGAGTTCTTTCGTCGGACGCCGACTTATTGGTCGAAGGACGACCATGACTTTCGTTACAATGATTCGGACAATACTTCGAGCCGTCTCCCATTATCGGATACAGGGATTGAGATGTTCATTGAGCAGTTGCCGATCGGGTCTTCGGGGACTTACCGTACGCATCGGGTGAGTCGGGATTTGCAGGTATGGTTGACGGAGGGGCGCGACTATCGTTCGGCAAACGAGATGCCCGATGGTCCAGGGAAGACGATGTGGGGCTTGGAGCAGTTGCAGTGGTTAAAGGCAACCTTGGTAGGGAGCGATGCTAAGTGGAAGCTACTGATCTCTCCGACGCCGCTGGTGGGGCCTGATATGTCCAAAAAGAATGATAACCATGCGATTCCTGGCGGGTTTAAGTATGAAGCTGACGCATTCTTTAAGTGGTTGAAGGAAGCTCGTATCCAGAATTTCTATATCGTGTGCGGGGATCGGCATTGGCAGTATCATAGCATTCATCCGAGCGGGATAGAGGAGTTCGGTTGCGGGGCTTTGAATGACGAGAATTCCCGCTTAGGAGTGGTGCCGGGCGGCCCGGGGAGTTCAGATCCGGAGGGATTGATTGTACAGAAGTATACTTCGCCGACACCGAGCGGAGGCTTTTTGCAGGTGACGGCGAGTGGGGATGAGCTTGCTTTTGAGATGTTTGATTCTCGAGGGAAGCAATTATATTTCGCTCGCTTTTAGCTGTTAGCCTACTGGGTTGCTTGGAGCGGGAGGAT
>JBCCZW010000469.1:0-4084 GCA_039186805.1 Verrucomicrobiota bacterium | reverse complement strand
GCTCTTTGTTTCGTAAAAAACATTGTGATCTTGTATCCAATTATCGACTATGTTGTGCTTGAACCAGTGCCATCGGGCTATTGAGTCCATTTGAGGGTACATGTTCTTAAACGTGTCTTGAGGGGCCCGGGATGGGGTTATGTCAAGTTCGTCAATCACTCTCAGAATTGATCCAAGTTTTTTGATGATGCCGTTTTGATTCTTTAAGGGGATCTTTCTGTGGCATTTGGATATCTTTGATAGAATGCCAAGGTCTGCGGGTGATATTCCGAGATTGGAGAGGAAATCAAAATTGGTTGAAATCCAATCGTCGACCATTTCGTGGTGATTGTCTCTTACGAAGTTTTCGATTAATGCATAGTCATTGGAATCTGATGAACCTAGCAGAATGTCTTCCCTTGTTTTTTCAGTGAGTCCGAGGCACATGCCCAGATCATGTATGCATATAGAGATTGAAAGGTAATATCTTTCCGTTTCGTTAAACTTTAATCCTCCTTCCTCCAGAAGCGTTGCGATATTGAATAGATTGGAAAAGTGCTCACTGTTATGTAACGTGAAGTACAGGAATCTTGGTGTTTGCGACATGATTCGATCTGCATGTTGATGGATCGACGTTACTATAGCTTTCTTTTCTGGGCTGAGTTTGTCTACAAATGGGTTCATCTCTGGATTGGATTCGGTTTATTGTGCAAGGATGGTAATTTTATTGTCTTCCGCTAAGAATAGCACCTTCGAGTTCGTTCCTGTGATTCTCTTCGGACGAAAAGGGATTCGGTGGGTATTTGGGGCAAGAGTTGAAGTCTGTCAGAAGTTGAATGGCGAATGAAGTTATGGTGTGACGGGGTGTAGTTGTTCTGTAAGTTCGCTTGCGACTAGCGAGTAAGCTGGATGCTCAATCGCGTATTCCTGATTCAGCGACTGCACCTTTTCTGCATAAGAGTGCGTAAGTTCAGGCGAGGATTTCTTCAGGCCATCTAGTGTGCGGCTTAGCAGAATGCGGCCAGGGATGTGTTTGGGGTTTTGCATACAAAAGGCAATGGTGCCATCGATTATGTCGGCGGGGTTGGAGAGCGTATTACGGATCGTATCTCCCATGACGTCGCAGCGGACGGCGAGGCATTGTTCGAGTCTAAGGAGGTAGTGGTCGATCTCCGGACCTTTCAGCTGAAACTCGCTTGTTTGGAAGGTGATTCCTAGGTGTGCGGATAGCGTTTCGCTTAGGTCTCGCTGTACTTGCTCTGAAATGTGGTGAAATCCGTATTCGGGAAGCTTGTAGTCAAAAGTGGATACGGCGGTGCCGTCGATGGTGCGGATGAGGCTGAGTTGGAGCGTCCAGTTTTCTCCAGAGGTTATGAGGTGGGTGTAGACGGCGTAGTCTCCCTGTGACGGATTCGACGAGCTTACCGCAAGCGGCTTCTGGGGTCTCTCTTCGTTTGTAGCGGCGACACAGGAACGGGCTTGGTGGGCGATCGTTTGGGCGTCGCCCTTTCTGCTTGAGATGATGAAGCCTCCGCTGCCTGAATCTAGCCAGGGGATGATAGTGGTGGCATTGGCCTCGGTGTTAAGGAAGAGCTGTTCGGCAAGGTAGAGTGGAAGGGATCGGCTCATGCGGCCGGGAGCGTCTGTGTGTTGCGCTTTGAGCTCTGTAACCGGCTGGGGAGATTCGACGCTGCTGCCGACGAAGACCACGGTGGGGGCGTCGTTGGTCTTTTGAGGAAAGTGAGCGGCGTAGGGTTTGTCGGGTTTGAGCCAGAAGGGAGCGTCGAGCTTTAGAGCGACAATTTTGAGATCTTCTTGTGAAGGCGCTTCGGCGATTTCGTTTTTCGCTTTGGCGAGTTCTTGCTCCCAGTAATGGAGGTGTTCGCCCCAGTCGGGACGTTGTTGGGCGTGTAGTTGGTGGAGTATGACGCGTGCGTCGTCGAGTCTGCCGAGGTCGAGATTGGCTTTGATGAGGTTGTTGCCGACGGAGAGGCCGTGAGTTTCGGGAGAGAAGTGGGGAGCGACGAGTTGGAGGATTTCCGGGAGGTGGGCGTTGTCGCCAAGATCACCGCTGATTTGTTGGAGCTGGTCGGTGGGCTTGGGTGAAGGGGCTCGCTCGAGGCTTTGTCCGTAGAGGGCGAGCGCGGCTTCGAGGGCACCGTTTTCGAGTTCGGTACGGGCTAGCCAAAGTTGGGCCCGCCAGCTGCCGGGGAGGGCGGCTACACGCTGGAAGACGTCTTGGCTGCCGGCTTCTCCCTGCTTTTCCTTTTCTATGGCGGCGTACCAGAGAAGCGCGTTGTCTTGATTGGGGTCGAGCTCTAGGGCTCGCCAGAGAGTGGACATGGCTTCGGCTTTGCGGCCAAGTAGGTCTTGGGCTTTGGCGAGGTTGGTGAGCACAACGCCGTCGTCGCCGTGTTTATCGAGGTGAGCGAGGAGTATCTTTTCCGCTTGGGCAGGGCGATTGGTTTGCTGGTAGACGATGGCGTGGATGACGTTTCCGCGCTCGGGGGTGGGGTCGATTTCAGCGAGGCGTTTGGCGGCGTCTTCGACAAAGTTGTAGTGCCCATCTTGAAATGCAGAGAGGATGATGGAATAGAGCTCGTCTGGTTGGTTCCAGTTTTGCTGGAGGTTGGGTCTAAGGACTTTGTCTCGCCATTCCCCTTTGCTGATCTGCATTTCACGTCCGAACTTATCGTAGATGGTGATGAGTTCGTGGTCATCGTTTGCGGATGAAGTCGAGCCAGTTGGGGCAGGCTTCGAATCGCCGGACTTCTTGCCGAAGGAGAAGAGCTTGCTGAGAAATGACATGTGAGAGAGTTGGTTAGGTGAGCTGTTTAAGCAAAGGCACGTAAACGTAGTGAGCAAGAAGTAATTAGGGGAAACATTGAAGGATGAGGGATGAAGGATAAAGGGTGGATGGGCTGATGTGCTGTGCGGAGGGCCGGGCCGTCCCTCCCTACCTTTGGAGGAGTGCCGGCAAAACAAAAGGACCAGGTTTCCCTGATCCTTTTGGTGTTTATGTATCGATTTCTACGATCTTGCCTTCGCCGATGGTGAGGTTGCTCTCACGGACGGTGAAGCGCATGCCGGGCTCGATGGGCATGCCGGTGTGGAGCTCGACATCGATGCTGAGGTTGTCGCCGGGCATCGCCATCTCGACTCCGTCGGGCATGTGTACGCGACCGGTGACGTCGGCTACTCCGAAGAAGAACTGCGGACAGTAGTTGGTGAAGAAGGGCGTGTGGCGTCCTCCTTCCTTTTCCGTCAGTACGTAGACTTCCGCGCGGAATCGCTTGCGTTGGACCAAGCTGTTGGGCTTGGCGGCGCATTGACCTTTGCGGATTTCGTCCTTCTTTACGCCACGGAGCAGGAGGCCGACGGTTTCGCCGGCTTGGCCTTGCTCGACGCTGCGGTGGAACATCTCGATGTCGGTGACCGTGGTGGTGAGCTGTTGGTCGTATCCGAGGATATCGATTTCGGACATGCGGGTGACAGTACCGCGATCGATGAGGCCGGTGGCGACGGTGCCGCGTCCTTCGATCGTGAATACGTTGTCGATTTGCATGCTGAAGGGATGATCCACTTCGCGCTTGGGCGTTGGAATGTAGGCGTCGACGGCTTTGACGAGATCCTCGATCGCTTGGCGGTGTTGCGGGTCGCCTTCGAGCGCGAGTAGGGCGCTGCCGAAGATGACGGGCACTTGGTCGCCTGGGTAGTCTTGGGAGCTGAGGAGCTCGCGGACTTCCATTTCGACGAGCTCGAGGAGCTCTGGGTCGTCGACGTTTTCCGCTTTGTTCAAGAACACGACGATGCGAGGAATGCCGATTTGCCGGGCGAGCATGAGGTGCTCTTTGGTTTGCGGCATAGGTCCATCGTCAGCGGCTACGACGAGTATGGCTCCGTCCATTTGGGAGGCGCCGGCGATCATGTTCTTCACGTAGTCGGCGTGACCTGGGCAGTCGATGTGCGCGTAGTGCCGGTCGGCGCTTTCGTACTCGACGTGCGTAGTGTTGATCGTGATACCGCGGCGCTTCTCTTCGGGAGCGCTGTCGATGTCGGCGTATCCTCTGGATTGGGAGAGACCTTGATCCGATAGCACGGCGGT
>JBCCZW010000468.1:0-4095 GCA_039186805.1 Verrucomicrobiota bacterium | reverse complement strand
TCGTTCGCATTCTACGGTCTTTATAACCCAGATACGGGAGTCTTGGCAGAGGCCTTCGCCTACAACGGTGACGGAGAACCGAATGGTGGCACGGAAACAATTGAGGACTTGTCAGCGGGAGCTTACCGTCTCGTCATCGGCGTAGCTGGACTCGATCCAGAAGACTACTCCTATCGGTACTACGATAAGAAGAAGTACAAATGGACGACTCCCGACTTCGGTGGAAACCTGAAAATCGACAACATCGTAACCTGGGCGCCTCCAGGCTCCGAAACTCAAATTCCAGAGCCTTCGACCTACGGCCTGATCGGAGCAGGCTTCCTCGCGGGCCTAATCGGTTACCGTCGCTACAGAGCGAACAAACTAGAAAAATCAGCTTGAATCGCAATAGGGGTTCATTCCCCGAAACTTGCTTCGCTAAACTATTTAGCGATGGATTTGTCACTTCGTTCGGTACATCGAGCCCCGAAGCTCGAAGAGCTGGATGACCGTGATGCTCCGCCACAGATAGTCCGCCGGTCGACGGAGTCGACAACTCTTGACTCGGCGAAGCCCGCAGGGCGAAGACGGTTGCTGAGGAGTTGAGATACAGGGCGAAGTTATTCGCTATGAAGGCGATTTGCGCTTCTAACGTAAATATTTCGTCATAAGAACTGTGCGCCCTTCTGAGTCCGCAAAGTCAGTCCGACCTCAACTAGTAGGACTTAACAATGAAGACTCAGATATCGCTTTCACTCACTCTTTTTCTTATCCTGAGCGAGGCTTCCTCGCAATTTGTAGAAACCACGACCTACGAGGACACCTGGTCGCGAAATTCAAACTACGACTACAGATTCAAGTACTACGAAAAGGAACGCGCTCAAACGGATATTTTCGATCACCCAATCATCGGAGACTTCGAAAAATACAAATATCGCAAGACCCTCCAGTACTACAACGGAAGCAGCTGGAAGAAAAGCAGCTACACCAGCGATAACGTCAAGATCACTCAAAATCAAACGGACGGCTGGGAAAAAGTAGGCGACGTTAGCTTCGCCGATCACTGGAGATCCAGAAACAATCAGTCCCGCTACCTGAGAGGGAGCGGCACTCGAATCTCCAATCTAGAATCCGCCGTGAACTTCGAATCTGGATTCCTCGACGACGTCCACCGAGGTTCGGTTATCTTTCAAGAGTTCACCTTCCATTCCGCAGGAAGCATCTGGTTCGATTTCGGAATGTGGAATGACATACACAACGACGACTTCGCTTTCTACTCCATCTCGAAACTCGATGCCCCGGGTGGCAACGTGGTTTCCGTCGAAAGCGAAATCATCATGGACCGCGATATCTACAATGCGCTCGACCCCTTGCGCAAAATTAGCGGCTACTCCAATGCCGCTGAGCTCTTTGATCAAAGTATCGAGCTGAGAGAGTCCGGAACGTACCAAATCGCCTTCGGTGTTGCGGAAGAAGCCTATGATGACAAGCACTACGGTTACGACCCACACTTCAAAATCGATAATATCCGTTATTGGCCAACCGGAGGAGAACAGATCCCGGAACCCTCAACTTGGGGACTAATCGGATCTGGATTCCTAGGCATTGTAATCATCTCGCGTAAACTGAGAAAGAGCCGCAAATATCTCCATAAGCTGCTTTAAGGCAAAAAGCCCGACAGAGGCTTTGCCATATTCTTTGCGAAGCGAACACAAGCTTCAGCGGCATCTTTCAAACCTAATCTTGCCTCACATAGACCTCATCAAAAGACGCGGCTGCTTCAACTTTCTCGTTTCCAGATGAAATAGCTAAGCCCACCAAAGCCTTCTCTGGCAAGTCGATGTACGCGCTTCCGAAGCCTGTCCATGATTGGCCGTCTCTAGAGTAACTGAGGGAAATCAATCCGCCTGCGCGCGACATTTTCACGTAACCACCCAATCCTTCCGTCGAGACCGCAGAGTCATAGTTCGTTTCTCCTCCCTCGTCGATTCGCCTCAGAAAGCCCATTCGAGATTTTACAAGGAACATTCCGCTGGCATGAGGAGAACTTGGATCCAACGAACCTCTGACCATCAGTCCTGACTTTGACCAATTGCCTGCTTTCCTCAATGCTCTCAGACGCGCCACGACCGTGAAATCTCCAGAGAGTTCAGCGTAGGCAAAGTGCAAACTATCTTCCCTGCCCCAAATATCGCCGCTAGCAACCCGAATAGAACTCGTATCCACCTCTCCCGCATACTGAAAGCGGCCCGCGCCTTCCACCTCACCAATGTCCGCGCTTTGAATATCCATAGCTCCCCAAGCTGATCCCAAATCTTCCGCCTTATCGTTAGTAGCCACAGCTTCCCAGTCGATCGCCTCACCCACTAAGTTTAACCGATCAAAAAGAGCGCCTGCTATCCGGTTTTTCCTATTCGAGGCCAAAGCCAATCCTACGAAGCAGTCTTCTCCAAGAGCGATTTTCCTGACCCCACCCGCAAACCATGCCTTTCCATCGTTCGAATAGTAGACCGCAATCGAAGAATCGGTTTTCTCCAGTCTGAGGTAAACAGGCAGAGCTGCCAATTCCACTGATGATCTCTGAATCGTAGAGCCCGAGTATATATCTCGGCTTTTCAAGGAAACCCTTCCTCCCGAATCCACCATGATGCCAGCATATTCCGAACCGCTCATCAAACTTGATCGCGCAAGCAGACCTCCGCTAGCCAGACCTTGCTCGCTGTCGAATAAATTCAGTCTCGCAACCAACGAAGCATTTCCTCTCATCTTCAGATAGGTGAACCGAAAGCTATCCAGATCCCCATTTAATCCTTCACCCGAAGACTCGATCGCAAAAGCGTCCGATTGAGCATCGTATTCAGTTTTTCCCGACTTTCCGTTTACTCCAATATCTCGTGACCGGAAAACCAATTCATCGGTTTCATTCGCCTCATCCTCGCCTCCACTCACCTCGATCCATACCGGCCTAGACTGAACTTCCGATTCATCATCAAGAATCGCGATAGCGTATAACTCGATCGCCCCGCTTACATAAAAGATTCCGCTCGCAGAAAAAGGAGCCTCCCCACTACGCGCCATTTCCACTCCTTCTTGAAAATAGATCACCTCCCGAACTCGACTATCATTCGCCAAGGCGACCGTAAGAGCAATCTCTTCGCCACTCTCAATCAGCATTCCGTTGAGAGGGTTCGCCATTTCAATCGAAACCGGATCCAAATTCTCCAGCTCGCTTACCTGAAGACTGAGACTCGTAGTCGAATACTCAATACTATCTCCATTTGAGACCGTAGCCGTAAATTCATAATCTCCGGGAGCAATAAACTCGTAGGAGAAGGCATAAGGCCCCTCCTCAAATTCCCTTAACAGCGCGCCATTCATATAGACCCTCACGCTTCCATGCTCAGCATTCTCCGCAGACAGCGAACACTCGAGCTCGATAGTATCGCCTTCCCTCAAGGAATCAGTCCCTTCGAGGTCGACCCATGAAAGCGTAAGCGCTCCATCTTCAACCACCACTTGCTCTTCGACTCGATAACGGCCAATCGAAGTTTGCGCTTCGAACCCGATGGTCTGCGCCCCGCGCGTACTAGGCGTCCAGGCAAACAAATAAGGCTCGCTGTCTAAAGACCCTACAATGCTTCCATCCAGCAAAAAGTCCACAGCCTCAACAGGAGCGATATTCCCCGCTACATCTAAAACAAGCTCCTGCTGCTCCCCACGAGTAAATTTCAAATCGCCCATATCTTGTATCGAGAGTTCAATCACATCCTCTTCGTCAACTGGGTCTTCGACGTTAAGCAATAAAGGATCCGACTCGAATTGCCTGCCATCTAAGTCCACCGCTCGCGAAACGATCTCATAGGTGCCAGCAACCTCAGGCATCCATTGCGATTCATAAGGAGCCTCCAAAAACGAAACGATCTGAATCCCATTGGAAATAAGCGCCAAACTCTCAAGTCGATCATCCGGATCTAAAAGCTCCACGGAAAACGATACGCTTTGCCCCGTCTCGATTTCCGATTCGCTTGAAGAGAGGTTTAGAGTAATCGGTTCATAAACGGGAGCCGCCACCTCAACAATGATTGGCTCAGACTCAAAGACCTCGCCAGATAGATT
>JBCCZW010000467.1:0-4099 GCA_039186805.1 Verrucomicrobiota bacterium | reverse complement strand
TGATTTCTTGGAATTTAGCGGCGAGGACACTGCGGGAGGAAACGACGGAGCTTTGTTGAGAGACCCAGGCTCCGACTTGGCTGCCGTAGGGTCGGCTGGCGAAGTACTTGAGCGATTCGGCGGAAGAGATCTTTTCGGCTTCGCCGATAATGATCACCTGGCGTTGCAGTAGAATCCAGGGTAGGAGTAGGCTGACTTTGGGGTTGGCAGCGATGTGCTGGGCTTTGCGGCTGTTGTAATTGGTAAAGAATACGAACCCCTTTTCGTCGAAGGCTTTTAGGAGTACGGTGCGGTTCCAGGGTTGGCCTTCGGGGGAAACGGTGGAAAGCGTCATCGCATTTGGCTCATGCAATTCGGCTTCGACGGTTTGTTCGAACCAGGAGCGGAATTGATCGATTGGCGTGGCGGCGAGAGAGTCGCGGTTCAGAGAACTAGCGGCGTATTCTTGTCTGAGTTTTCCGAGGTCGGCCATGGGGCGAGAATGGTCTTCGGAAGCGCTTGGATGGCAAGGGGAATTCGTTTTTGGGGAACGGCGATTTGGGATGCGGTGGGTCGGACTGAAGTCCAACCTCCTGGTCTCGGTCGGCAGCTGGAAGCAGCCGCTCCTCTATCGGGGATTGATTCCTAGGGCGTCGGATGAAGCTGGACCCTGGATCTAGGAATTGCTGGAGAAGCGCTTTAGGGCGCGTTCCGCTTGCGCGGCTATTTTTTCGAGGTTGCCTTGGAGCTTGGCGAGTTCGTCGTCGTTAAACATGGACGAAAAGGGCTCTGATTGGTTGGCTTGCGGTACGGCTTTGGTCGAATCGGTTTTCACGTGCGAACTGGCGATCGCCTCGCCGGCTTGCTGAGCGGGCGTTGGCTGATAGCTAATACGTGGATGGTTAAAGTAGGGATTCGAGTTGATGCTATCCATGGCGAAATCGTCTTTAAGAACGTGGGTATGTGATTTTGAGTAAAAGTCTCTGGGCCATAAGTACTCGGGTTTAAGATATCCGAAAGGTTAGCGCCCAGGTTTTACATAAGCTTCGCGTTATCACCAAGGTTTTCACTAGGGGTTGCAATGGAAAACTGCCTCAATAGAGGAAACACTCTATGGGCTTTTGCATGGAGCTCTAGAGGCCTGTTTAAAGGACCTAAGCGATAAATCCGAATTACTGGGTGGCCCCTCTCTAAACTCACTCAGTTATGGAACAAGAATCTCTGAACATCCCCATCGGCGCCGAATTGGACGCCACTCTGGAACGCTTATCCGCTCTCTTCTGCATGGAGAGGGAGGACTAGGTGAGAATGTTCGTGGAGGAAGCGGCATTCGCGGTTGAAGAGACGTTTGAGCGAAGCGGCCAGCTTTGGGATTCGGTACGATTCGACTATGTTCATGGCGGACGCCGCGCGAACAAACGTCTGGTGAATGACGCGGCTATTGAGGATTTGCTGCGAAGCATCGACGAGATCGACGACGTTTAGTTGATTCTGGTCTTTTGAAGGTCGAGGCGAGAGTGTCGAGATTGTGAATACGACTACGCTTTCGAGGCATTTTGGGCTCTGATGGCAGGAGCTTTGGAATGGGGGGTAGAAGCGGGATCCGCTTGCAGCATTAAGAGCTTGAGCTCGCGAGGTCGAAGGGCGTGGATCTGCGATGGATCAGTTGCTTGGTTTTTGCGGGTTGATTCCTGGGAATTGAGTACTTTGATGAAGTTCGATGTTGGTAATCAGACGCAAGGTAACTCGAAATCAGGCTTACACGGTCATGATGCTGCCTGGCTACTACAAGGAGTGGCCGACCAACGATTACGAGCATGGCGAAATCTTGAAGGTCTTTAAGCAGGATAAACCCTACGAAGGAATAGTGAACGACTTCGAAGAATATGGGTTGATTGAAAAGCGGAATTCGTAAGGCTAGTGCGGTCGGCCCTCAAAGGCCTCGCTCTCCGCACTATGCAAAGCCTCAGCCTCAGCAAGAAGCTCTTCCTAAGTCATTTTTTGTCTATCGTTCTTGTGAGCGGGACGGTGACTGCATTTCTGTTCTCGGGAGCAAAGTCTAATCTTCGAGAGCAGTTGAAGCTCCGGATGGAAAGCAGCGCGGCCTTGATCAGCGGGTATGTGGATGCTCGGAGTTTGGATAAGATCGTTGACGAGAAGGACATCGTTGACTCGGGTTATCTTGAAATCTTGTCGGATTTGCGGGCTGCCGCCCGGTCGAATGACGACATTTCGTATATCTACGTGATGCGAAAGGTCGGAGATGAGATCCAGTTTGTGGTGGACTCAGACGAGTCGGAAGAGCAGGCGATGCCCGGGGAAGCCTACGAGGAGGCTACGGATGATCTGATTATGGGCTTTAAACGGCCGAGTTCGGATAAGGACGTTACGGAGGACCGCTGGGGCGTTTTCATTTCCGGGTATGCGCCGATCCGGAATGGAGGCGGCGAGTACATGGTGGGAATCGATATGTTCGCAGATGAGTTTTTCAGCAAGATGGAAATGTTGAAGTGGTACGCTTGGGCGAGTATCCCCGTCACGTTGATTTTGTCTTGGTTGGTGAGCTTGCTGTTGGCCCATCACTTTAGAAAACCGATCGATGATTTGGCGAAGCAGGCAGAAGCATTGCGTAGTGGCGATGCTGATACGATCGTTGGAGTGGATGCGGGTTGCGATCTGGAGCGTTTGGTGGACGCTATGAATGATATCTCGTTCGCATTGACCGCGGCCAAGAAGAAGAGCCAAGACCTGGAGGAGTTGCTGAACTCATCTTCCGCTCGGGAGGATTAAGGGAATGGCGAGAGGATTGGAGAAGCATCTGGAGCGTCAGCGTCAGTTGTCATTGTTCGGCAAAGACTTGACCCGAAGGTCAGGGGCGTGTTGCGAGCTTTGCTCGGCGAGCGGGGTGAAGCTTGAGGTTTACGAAGTGCCCCCGACTGCGGCCGAACCGGTATTCGAGGAGTGCTTGTTTATCTGCGAAGAATGCAAAGAGGCCCTGGCTCGGCCGAAAAGCGCGTCACCGGATAGGTGGAGAAACTTGATTGAAACGGTTTGGAGCGAGGTGCCTGCGGTTCAGGTAATGGCTGTGCGGATACTGGATTCGCTCAGTAAAGAGCATCCTTGGGCGGCGGAAATCTTGGATCAAGTTTATCTCGATGAGGAGATTGAAGAGTGGGTGAAGAAGCAGGCTCTGCTTTAGGGGCTGACCTGTGAATGGGATGAGAACGCTTTCCGAAGATCAGTGGCTTGGGTTGAAACGGGCGCATGAGGACTTTGTGATGCCTTGGATGGAGGGTTATCGAGCGAGGCGGGCTCGGCGGGAGTCGCATCCGGTGCACGATTTTCTCTTTGGCTACTACCAGACCAATCGTCAGACGCTGACGTGTTGGCGACCTATGGCAGATATGCTGCTGCTTGGCGACAGAGCCAAAGAGCTTTTCTTGGGTGACCCTCGCTATTGCGAGGAGAAAGGTGGCGTAAGACTTTGTATCGAATCGATGGATGCGCGTGAGATTCAGAGGGCCGACTGGGTTTCGAAATTGCTTGAGCAGGCTTTGGGGCGACCTGCCCGTTTTTCATGCTTCGGATTGCATGAATGGGCAATGGTGTACAAGTCTGACGAGATTCGCCATGAGAAGACTCCTTTAAGAGTCTCGAAAGAGAAAATCGAGGAGGTGGTCGAAGGGCTTTCGATCTGCTGCACCCATCACGATGCCTTTCGCTTTTTCACGCCTGAGGCGATACCTTTGAATTCACTGCAGCCTCGTTCGGATGAGCGCCATTTGAATGAGCAATTCGGTTGCGTGCACTTCAACATGGATCTTTATCGTTGGAGCTACAAATTGAGCCCTTGGATCGGAAGCGCCTTAATTACGGATTGCTTTAAACTAGCGATTGAAGCCAGAGCGCTGGATATGCGAGCGAGCCCTTATGATGTGAGTTCCTTTGGGTACGAAGCTATCATGATCGAGACAGCGGAGGGGAGGGAGCAATACAGGAGGGAGCAGCGCGAGATTTATGAGAAGGGCCAGCCCTTAGCCCGACGTTTGCTGGAGGAGTGCCGTCGGTTGACCGCGATTGCGGTTTAGGTTCTTGGTCTCGAGTGAATGCTGCATTATCC
>JBCCZW010000466.1:0-4102 GCA_039186805.1 Verrucomicrobiota bacterium | reverse complement strand
GCGCAGTTTATATGGTGGCTAGCGTTCCTGATGGTCTAGGGGGCTTTGCTCAAGTTTCAATAGATCATAATAAATTCAGCCTTGGGAGTTTTGGATTCGGTTTTTCAGAAGCCACTTTCTGGGTAGTTCTGATTTATAGCTTTGTGATCAATTTGCAGAATTTTGGCGTCGATCAGAATTACGTGCAGCGCTACATTGCATCTAAATCTGATAGAGAAGCTCGAAAGAGCGTTTGGTTGGGAGGGCTTTTATATATTCCGGTCTCCGCTTTGTTTTTCTTCATAGGAACTGCTCTGTTCGCTTACTATTACAATTTTCCTGAGTCTTTGCCGGACTCCTACCTCGATCCTGGGTCGGCAGACAAAGTGTTTCCCTACTTTATTGTTACCGAACTGCCATCGGGGATCACCGGTTTGTTGATTGCTGCAGTTTTTGCTGCTGCGATGAGTACTGTTTCAACAAGTCTGAATTCATCGGCGACTATTATGTTGAACGATTATTATCAAAGGTTTTTTAATCGTAACGCTAATGAAAGAGAGTCGATGAAAGTGTTGCATTACGCGACGGTGTGCTGGGGCGCATTGGGAACCATAATTGCAATCGCCATGATTCGGGTGCAAAGCGCGTTAGACGCGTGGTGGATACTCGCTGGAATTTTTAGTGGAGGAATGCTTGGTCTGTTTCTGCTTGGCGTCATTAGCAGAGCCGCCAGAAACGCCCACGCAATCATTGCGGCGGTCGCGGGTGTTTCGTTGATTCTATGGTTTTCGCTACCCAAGCTGATCGCGAGCCATGAAAGCTCGATACATTCCTACCTTATCCCAGTGATTGGAACCTTTGCTATCCTTTTCGTCGGGATCTCAGCAAGCCTGCTGTTCGGCAAAAAGGGCAAAGTCGAACTGCATTGACGGAAAGCATCTGGTACTGCAATCGGAAGAGGATTGCAGGTTTATGCAAATCGACTGGGGAAGTCTGGGGGAATTTTAGAGCAATTTTCATGATTTCAGTCGTATTTCTTGTAATTGTCACTAGATGGTAAGCGTTACAAAATCTGCCCCCTAGGCTTTTCTTGACTTCTTCCAGTTCGCTGGGGTCAGAGCTCTGAGCTGTTGCTCTGGCAGGATGCCGGTGCTTTGAGAGAGGATATCGCGAAGATATTCAAGAGGCTGGATATCCAAGCGCTGACAGGAGATGAGGATCGAGTACAGGATTGCAGCACGTTCGCCGGGTTCGGGGCGTCCTACGAAGAGCCAGTTCTTTTTGCCCACTGCCGTGGGCCGGATGGCGTTCTCCATCCAGTTGTTGTCGATTGCGACGTTGCCGTGTCGCAAGTAGGTGGATAGATAATTCCAGTGCGTCAGCGAGTAGTCGCAGGCTTTGGCAAGCTCGCTGGCAGGGAGCTTGCCGTGTCGCAGGATATTCAATACGCGACGGATGCGCGTATGGGTGTTAAGCGACTTCGCCTGGCGAAGCTCGAAGGCCTGCGCAGCGTCGAGTCCGCGCTCGCGGATCTCCTTTTCCACCGCATAGAGCTTGGCGACGAGCTTGAGGTAGATACCGCATTGGCGAGGGAAGCGTTCCTTGATCTCGTAAAACTTGCGCCGGGCGTGAGCCCAGCATCCGGCAAGCTCGATGCCCTCGCTGGACCCTGCTAGCCTTGGATAGGCTTCGTACATATCGGCTTGGACCACGCCTTCGAAGCCCTTCAGGTGCGAGGTCACCGAGGCGTGCGAACGCCCCGCGCTCCACTTGTACCAGACGTCGCCTAGCGGCCGGGTCACTCCGCAGAGGTAACCGGTTCTTGCCTTCTTCTCCCCGTAGTCGGGATCGCAATACTTGATTGGCGTTTCGTCCACTTGCACGTATCCGCCTTCAAAAAGCTCGACGCGCATATGGTTGTAGATGGGCTTGAGCCACTCGGCGACCTTCTCGACCCACCGCGTCATGTTCTGGCGGGTGACCGCGAAGCCATAGCGCTTGTAGATCGCGCACTGGCGGTACAGGGGAAGATGGTCGGAAAACTTCGATACGACGACATAGGCGAGCAGCTCGCAGGAGGCGATCCCTTCGACCACGCGAAGCGGAGCCGGTGCGAGGACGGGAGCCTTGGCCCTGTCGCCAACTTTCCGATACTTCGGGCGAACGATGCGGTGGCGGTAGAACTTCGGCGGATCGACCTTCACCTCGAAGGTTTCCTCCTCGTCTATACGTTCGTACAGGGAGGGCTCGGCTTGGACCTCCTCGGGCTCGACCACCGTTTCCTCTAGCACGGGAAGGTTGCCGTAGAGCTCGTCGCGAGTCTTGCGGGGAGACCTCGCCTTGCGCTCGCAGGAAGCCTTCTGCGTTTTCGTTTCAGCCGCTTTGGCCTTCTCGAGCTTGCCTTCGAGGAAGTCGAGCTGGTTCATGTCGACCTTTTCGGATTTGCCTCCGGCGAAGACCTGTCGGCGGAACCACGCGATCTGAGCTTCCAGCTCGGCAACGCGACCTTTCAGGGTCTCGTTCTCGGCTAGGACTTCTTCGATCGGTGGCATAGCGTATCTGGATGCAGGATACGCGTCTCGGATCAAACGTTTTCTTCAGCGTTCGTACCACGCCTTGGCCATGCCGTCCTTGAGGTCGATGCCGCCAAGCAGCATGGAAAGGGCCTCGCTCTTGAGGCGGACTTTACCGCCCGCGGTGCCGGCTCCGCGTGGCCAGGTGAAGCCACCCTTCTCCAGTCGCTTTGCCAGCACCCACAAACCAGTGCCATCGAAGAAGAGGATCTTCAGCCGGTTGCGGCGCTTGTTGGAGAAGACGAACAGAGCTCCTTCGACCGGATTCTCTCCCAGTCGGTCGGAGGCGACCGCGTAGAGCCCATCGAAGCTCTTGCGCATGTCCACCGGTTCGACGGCCAAGAAGATGCGGATGGCCGAGGAGAAGCTCAGCATGCCTTCAACTCCCGTATCCAGGACACAACCACGGACTTGACGGTCGACAAGGGGAACTCCAACCAAAGTCCATTGGGCAAGGCGACGCTCAAACGTTCGTTGGCTGTATCGGCATCGCCGATCTCGACGAACTGGACGGGTTTGGACGGTTCGGGACCGAGCCAGCGCCTGAGAGTCGGATAGCTCAGGCTTCTCTCCCTGCAAAAGCGCGCCGCGCTCATCCCGCTTTGACCGAAGAGCTTCAGAAGCTCCTCCTTCTGTTCCTCGGTGTATCGTTTTCCAGGTCGGTTGGCACATGGACGGAAAATACTCGAATCACAGTCAACAGTCTAGGGGGTGGATTTTGTAACGCTTACACTAGATGACTCGGCGAGTCATCCCTACTGAAGCTGGTTCATCCAGAAGTGGGAGAGGTTGTAGCTAATTAAGCTTTGCGACAGGAACTATGGAAATTGCTCTAGTCCATCCAGGGATTGAAGCGGTACGAATGAACCCATTTTGAAAGGGCGGATCAAATGAGACATTCAATGAAATACTCCTGTAGTTTTTGCGACTCGATGGGCCTTTGATCCCGGACTTTTGGGGTCGCTTCCAAGGAAGCATGGCGGATTCTGATCTTCTCAGGATTCGGAATTGATTTTTGCTAAATTAGCGTCCTTTTTAGCTAAAAAGTATAGCTGAATCGATTTTTAATTCCTCAAGTATTCGAAATGACTGACAAGAAGAAGACGGTTACGTTAAAGGATATCGCCCAAAAAGCGGGAGTATCGGCAGGAGCGGTTTCATTCGTGCTGACCAATACGCATAAGAAGAGAAGGATTTCGCCTGCGACCGTGGAAAAGGTTAGAAAAATTGCGGCTGAGCTGGGATATCAACCTAACATTGCGGCGAGAAACCTTCGTTTTGTGGATCCAAACGAACCGATGTTTGTTCTCGCCATTATCACTTCAACCGAAAGCCCACTCACCCTTGTAGGGCATATTTTCGAAGCCTTGCAAAAGCGAATAAAGGAGAACGGAGAGAAAAGCCGCTTTATGATCAACATCGCCACCTTCGAATTGGGCGATTTGAAGTCGGTTCCTGGAATACTCGATGGAGCGTTTTTCAATGGCGCGGTGATTACTAATACATCGCCTGCGGACGACGAATTTCTGAGAGAAGCCAAGCTGGGGTAT
>JBCCZW010000465.1:0-4102 GCA_039186805.1 Verrucomicrobiota bacterium | reverse complement strand
GACACGTCTCATTGAGCGGCCTCCTGGTCGTCAAGCTTAATAGGTACGCCGACGAGAGCGGGGTCTTGAGTTTTATCATAGACCTCGAACAACTGTTTTATGGTGAGGGCATCTTGATCGATCGTCTTCCACTCCCAGCCGTCTGGGCCTGGGCTGATTTCCCAAGCGCGCGTTCCGGCTCCATTGATGGCGTAGCCAACTGCGAGTCCCCAGTATAAGATGCGGACATCTATGACTTCGCCGTCCTCGAGCTCTTTGATGGTATTTGCGCGATGGAGGTCGTTGTTGAATTCGTCGACGATGGTCATGATGGCGACCACGTTTTGCAGGCGGTTGGGAAGGGGGAAGTCGCTAGGAGCTCCTGACGCGGGGATTTTTGCGATGAGTTGGGCTACTTTGTCGGCCAAGGGGTCCGGGAGGCGAGGCTCAAGCTTTAGGATACGGGATTCGTATTCAGTGAGTTGAGACAGCAAAAGCTCGTCGGTCTTCTGAAATGACTGGAGTCGCTCGTTCGCCGCTTGGGCGGCGTTTTCGACTTCCTGGCGTTGATTTCTAAAGGCAACGGCGTCATCAGCTAAGGCGTCTCGGGTGGCGGATAGGGTTTCGATGCCGTTGCCTAGGATTTGCTTCTCTATATTCCAATCGGCTTGTTCTTCAGAGAGTCTTTGGCGGACTTCGATCCACTTCTCGGTATTTTTCTTAAGGGTATCGAGCTCTTTAGCGGGAGCGTCGGCTCCGAGCAGAAAGAGGCTCGCTACCGCGGTGAGCAGGTAGGGTCTTTTGAGGATCGGCATAGAACGGAGAGAAGGTCGTAGAGGTCTTTACTAGAGGATCGCTTGAAGCTCTCTTTCGGTTACGCGGTTCGATAGACCGGACTTTTCGATAAGGTATTTCAGACAAGCGATGCGGAAAGACTTCGGGTCGGCAGAATTGTCTTGAGCGAGCTTGGCGAGGGATTCGAGTTCGTCGTTGTCGAGTGAATACTTGTTCTCGGCTTGGTCTGCGCCGTTGAGGGCGAGTCGCAGGAGAAACAGATTAAGGGTTTGTCTATTCTCGATCTTCGCAGGGAGTTGCTTGTCGGTCTTGTCGAGGAGGGATCCGAATTCTTTGGCGACCTCCGTGCCGAATGCGAGACCGAAGAGATTTAGCGCGGACTCGAAGCTGGATTGGTTGAAGGTGCCGGGCTCGACGGTGAGATCGTTTCGGTGATGCCCTTCGTTGTCGGTCCAATCGCGTTTGTGTGAAAGAGAAATGCTTCCCGATTCGGAGAGAGAAGAGTCGGCGTTTGAGGAGAGTTGTACCTTCGCTTGGCTGCTGAAAGTGTACTCGATTAGCTTAGCTTTATACTCGTAGGGGGTGGAGCTCTTGCTGAGCACCAGGGTGCTGGGGACGAGGTAAAGCTCGTCCAAGATTTCGTGATGAGTCGGTTTTGGAGGAATGGGTTCTGGGAGGGTGGCGGGAGTGATGCTGTTCGCTACGGATTCAGCGACTTCCAAAGCTGCCTGCGCGGCGAGGTATTGGTCGCTTGGACCATCGGGACCGGCCCCGACGGGAGTGTTCTCTAGAGTCGATTCGGCCTGCCTGAGTTCGGCTTGAGCGTTGTCGTAGGTATCGTCTTTGAGACTCTCTAGATACATTTCATAGTGATCTTCGTATGATTCGAGAGCGTTCTTATAGCTTTCAGCCGCTTTTTCGTATTTTGCCGCAAGTTCCATGAATTCGGGGTTGGCGGCTTCGATGACTTCACCGGGAATCTCCGATTCGAGCGTGGTAGCTCGCTCGCTGCGGTCTTCTTTGATTTCCTTTAGACCTACTTTGAAGGTGAGGTCATTGAGGCGAGCGGCATTAGTTGAAAAGTCGAGATTGTAGCGCTTGCTCCATGTACGGTCCAAGCTGCGGAGAATGTTCCTTTGGAGGCGAAGGTCCGAACCTTTGGGGAAATCGAGTTGAACATTGAGTGCACGCTTAGGATCTTGGACGAGGCGTCCGAAGAGGTAAGGTTCGGCGGTCAGGCTGGGGATTTCCTTGGTGGTCGCATCCCAGCGTCGGGCAACGATGGTGGTGTAGGCGGATTTTACGGAGGCTTCGATTTGAGGGCCGAGCACCCTGTTAAGCGGGCTGGCCTGGACGGTCGCGCGGATTTGGTCGATTTCGTCGAATTTTCCATTGCGCCCTTCGATGCGGATCTTGCGATTGAGCCCACTGACCAAGCTCGAGTCCAGCAGAGCGATTGAGAGGTTGGGGTCGCCGAGAATGTAGTCGGCCTGCGGCTCGAGGCTATTCAGGGAGTCTTGGAGGTCTCCTATGAAAAGGGTTCCAAGAGATCCTTTTGATAGGTTTGAAAGGATTTCCGCTTTCAGACTTCGAAGCGATTCAAGCTCTGATTTGTGGGAAGCAGTGAGCTTCGGGGCGCTGGAAACGGCTTGCTCGAGTAGGCTGATGCGTTTGCTGAGGTCTGTTTCGGGGGTGGCTTCCAGTCTTTTGTTGAGGGAATTGAGAATGGCGCGGGGGCTTTTGCGGCGACCGTCCAAGTTTAAGTAAGATTCCTCCTCCTCTTCTTCAGAAATTTCTTGTCGCCTGTCTTGGTCGAACCAATCGTCCGATTTTTCTTCTTTGCCCAAGGCGGGGTAAGCGAGAAGACTCGCGAGAATCGCGTAATTAACGCACAGGGAGAGGCGGCAAATCGCGTCACAGGAAGGTCTCGATTTCATGGTTTTAAGGGTAGTTTTGAAGATTGTGCTGCGGTTATGGGGCCTGACTATGTTGCAGCTCACGAGTCGAATGAAATTATGATTGCAGCAGGATGCAATCAACAGACTAGCTTTCTCAAGCTAGAGAATAGATAGACATTGGGTCAAATTTCGATTGATGGAATTTTGCGGTCTCTATCTGCCATAAGGTTGGTACAGAGCTGGGGCAGGTCTGCCTGCTTCTTTGAGATCGAAAAGGTTAGATAAAAAATCTATTCCTAATCGAGTATGCCGAGATGCAGGATTGCGATTCTTAAAAAGGGTGTTGGCAGGGGCGAAGCGGTCGATTACATCCAAGCGGTTGTGGTTGTCTGATCGTGGGGCGCTGTCCGTGGCTTTATCCTATTAGATCTGCCAGGGCAACTATTGGATCGAATAATTAGAAAAACAGCGATCCCTTTGCGCCTAGGAGGCGGTTGCTATCCTGCCATTGCTGTTTGTCGCGATGATGGATTGATTAGACAATCGGTCTGAAAAGATCTTATCGATCGGCGATGACGATTTGAGTTTGCGTGCCCAATCCTTCGATACTGAGTTCAATCTTGTCGCCTATCTCCAGGAATTGCGGTGGATTCATTCCACCACCTATGCCTGAAGGTGTGCCGGTGATGATCAGATCTCCCGCTTCAAGCGTCATGTATTGAGATAGATAGTGTACGATTTTGGATACGGAGAATATCATGCTGCCGGTGCTTTCGCTTTGCTTGATTTCTCCGTTTACGGAAAGGGACAAGGCGAGCCTGCCGGGATTTTCAATTTCGTCGGAGGTGGCGACCCATGGCCCGGTAGGGCAGAAGGTGTCGTGAGATTTGCCCTTGACCCACTGACCGCCACGTTTGAGTTGAAAGTCGCGTTCGGAGACATCGTGAACTAAGGTGTATCCGGCGATTGAAGACAAGGCTTCCTCTTCGGTTTTGAGGTAGCGAGCTCTTTTGCCGATGACGATTCCGAGTTCTACTTCCCAATCCAGCATTTCTGAGTTGCGCGGTTTGCGGATGGGATCGTTGGGAGCGGAGAGGGCGGTTGTCGCCTTCATGAAGATGATGGGTTCGGTCGGTATCTCCATACCGGCTTCTTTGGCATGGTCATGATAGTTTAGGCCGATGCAAACAATTTTTCCTGGGCGAGGTATACTGGAGTCGAAGTCGCTTGGTTGTGGTGAAAGACGAGGGAGTTTTGCTTTTTTCTCGGCAAGCGCTTTTTGAAGGGAAGCGACGCCTCCGTTTTCGTAGAAAGAGCCATCCCAGTCTGATGCGATCGAAGAACAATCGAGTATTTCAGAATCGGATACAACAACGGCAGGAATAGTATTTCTATTTTGGCGAATGCGGGCGAGCTTCATGGTCATCTAG
>JBCCZW010000464.1:0-4115 GCA_039186805.1 Verrucomicrobiota bacterium | reverse complement strand
AATTACGTTTATGAAAATGGTTTGCTGGTTTTTGACAGCGAATTGAGAGATCCGGCAGATTCGCGCGTCGAATCCACGGATGCGGTTCTGGCCGAGTTCTGAGGCGGAAGAGACTTCGTTCGGCTAGTGGGTGGGAGCGGTGAAATTGCGTCTTGCCAGGGTTAGTTTTATGGAGAGGGTTTAGGTCTTAATTGATCTTTGCCTCTTCTATGAAAAAATTCATCGCAGTTGTCGTTGTTCTCGGAGTCATTGGCGTTGTCCTTGTTTTGGGATTTTCCAAGTTTATCGGGAAGGGGATCGCCGCGGGAGTTGAGAGTTACGGGCCGGAGATAACGCAGACCGAGATCCGGCTCGACGGAGTGGATCTATCGGCTTTGACTGGGAGTGGAGGAATAAGCGGTTTGGTGGTTGGCAATCCCGATGGCTTCAACTCCGAGTATGCGATCAAGTTAGATAGGCTTAAGCTCAAAATTCAGCCGATGTCGGTATTTTCGGACAAGGTCGTGATTGAGGAGGTTATCATTGATGGTCCGGCTTTGATTTACGAAACGACTCCCATGCTGAAAACGAATGTGGGTCAGATCTTGAAGAATGTTGAGTCTTTCGTCGGTCCGGAAGATGCAGAGACAGTGGAGGAGGAGAGCGAGTTAAAGTTTCAGGTCGATCTGATTCAGATTACTAACGTGAAGGTTTCTCTGGCTACGCAGCTCGCGGGAGGGGCTCAGGCGTCGATTAAGTTAAAGGACCTGACGATCGAGGATTTAGGACAGGGCCCTGAGGGAATTACGATCGGGGATATCGTCAAAGCACTTTTTAAGTCGATTAATGCCGAATTGATTCAAGGTGTGATTCAGTCGAATCAGAATCTGGGCGGCGGCTTGCAGAATATAGGCAAAGGCATCGAAAAGAACGTTGGCGGCATGCTTAAGGGCCTGAAGGATTCTTTTAAGAAAAGCAAAGAGGAGTGAGATTTAGGCATCTTGACGGGTGGCCTATCAGTTCGAAGGAATATCATCGTCGTTAAGTTGACCTTGAAGTTTGCGATTTAACCTGAGGGAAGCTACGTCCTTGCGCATATTTTTCATGAGAAGATCGATGCGTTTGTGGCTATCGATAGTCTCTAGAAGTTTCTGGCGCTCTGAGTCGTCTCGGCAGAAAATGTGCGACGCTAGATCTGCCAGCATGTCAACGTTTTGGAGCTTTTCGAAGATGCTGTGGATTTCGGGAGGGTAGGTAGACCCGAGCTTCTCTTTGGCCTCGACGAGTTTCAGGAACTCGGCCTGGCGTTGCGCCAGTTCAATTTCGGTATCCGATTGGCAAGTTGAAGCTACAGGGGTGACGGCGAATGTCCTGTAAGGTTCGTCCGATACTATTTGGTCGATCTTCACTCTCGTGAGGCCCTGCAGCATAAGGTTGGAAGTACCGTCGGCGTTGTGCGAACACATTCGGATGATGCCGGCTGTTGCCATTTGGTGGGCGGGTTCGCTATCAATGACGTCGTGAGCGGGCTCGTTTATTTGGTGGGCGACCAGGAAGATCCTGTGACTTCCGAGGACATCTCTTACCATGCGGCGGTAGCGGTCTTCAAAAATATAGAGAGGCAGGATTGCGTGCGGAAACAGTACGGTGTTCGACAAGGTCATCCCGGGCACCTCAGCGGGCAATTCTATTTTCAACATCTGTTTAGAACTTAATTATTGAGGGGTTTTGCGCAAACTGAGATCTGGGGAATTCTTGCGCTTTCATGAAAGATCGAGAGGTTTTCGGTGTATCTTTCGCCATTAGTTTTTTGATGGATTTCTAAGTTGGTTTGATCGTCTCACCCATGTCTCAGCGACTTGCGCATGTGGGACAAGAGTGTGACATGTTGGCCGAAATTTAGGTTCGGAAAAGATCCGCAATTTGATCTCTCTATGCTTAAGTCTTTGGTTATTAAATAGAAGAAAGCAAAATGAGTCTACTGGTATAAGCATTGCTTTTGCGAGGCCATGGCACGCGTATTAGGCATAGATTTAGGTACCACCAATTCCTGCATGGCAGTTATGGATGGCGACGAGCCAGTCGTCATTCCGAATGCAGAGGGAGCACGCACGACTCCTTCAATTGTCGCATTCACAAAGTCAGGCGAACGCCTCGTTGGGCAGGCCGCTAAGCGTCAAGCAGTGACGAACCCTAAAAACACTATTTTCTCTGCGAAGAGATTGATCGGGCGCAAGTACTCCGAAGTAAAGCAAGAGGCTGAAGGCATTCCCTACTCGATCGTAGAGGCTGATAATGGCGATGCTTACATCGAGTGCCAAGTCGGCGACAAGACCGAGCAGTTCGCTCCCCAGCAGATTGCTTCCTTTGTTTTGGCGAAGCTGAAGGCGGATGCGGAAGCTTATCTTGGAGAGACCATTACCGAAGCGGTCATCACGGTTCCTGCCTATTTCAATGACAGCCAGCGCCAAGCGACTAAGGACGCGGGCAAGATCGCTGGATTGAATGTGCTTCGCATCATCAATGAGCCGACTGCAGCTTCTCTTGCCTACGGTCTTGATAAAAAGAGCGACGAAAAGATCTCGGTATTCGACTTGGGTGGCGGTACGTTCGACGTATCGATCCTCGAAATCGGCGATGGCGTTTTCGAAGTAAAGGCGACCAACGGCGACACCATGTTGGGTGGCGACAATTGGGACGACGCGATCATCAACTGGATGGCCGACGAATTTAAGAGCGAAAATGCGATCGATCTGAAGAGCGATCCGATGGCGCTCCAACGTTTGAAGGAAGAAGCGGAAAAGGCGAAGATCGCTCTTTCCTCGGCAACTTCTTACGACATCAATCTTCCGTTCATCACGGCAGACGCGACCGGTCCTAAGCACCTTAACCTTCAGCTCACTCGCGCCAAGCTCGAGCAAGTGACGGACGATCTCTTCGCTCGTTGCCGCGTTCCTTTCGAAAGCTGCTTGCGCGACTCCGATCTTTCTTCTTCGGAAATCAACGAGCTCGTTCTCGTTGGCGGTATGACTCGTATGCCCAAGGTCGTCGAGATTGCTGAAGAGCTCGCTGGCAAGAAGCCTCACCAAGGCGTTAACCCTGACGAAGTGGTTGCGATCGGCGCGGGTATTCAAGGGGCGGTATTGAAAGGCGATGTGCGTGACGTTCTTCTTTTGGACGTGACTCCTTTGACGCTCGGTATCGAAACTGCAGGCGGCGTATCCACTGCGATGATACCAAGAAACACTACCATCCCTGCGAAGAAGTCTCAGACTTTCTCTACTTACGCAGACAATCAGCCATCGGTTGAAATCAAGGTTCTGCAAGGCGAGCGCCCAATGGCGGCCGACAACAAGGTTCTCGGCAATTTCCATTTGGATGGTATTGCTCCGGCTCCACGCGGCGTGCCTCAAATCGAGGTGACTTTCGACATCGACGCTAACGGTATCTTGAAGATCTCCGCCAAGGACAAGGGTACGGGTAAAGACCAAACTATCACCATCACGGACTCAGGAGGACTTTCCGAAGAGGACATCGAAAAGATGACCAAGGATGCGGAGCTCCACGCTGAGGAAGACAAGAAGATCAAGGAGAAGGCTGAAAATAAGAATCAGCTCGATACTACCATCTACCAAATGGAGAAGATGATCTCCGAGGCGGGCGACAACCTTCCCGCGGACAAGAAGGCTCCCATCGAAGCGGCGATCGCCGACGCGAAGAAGGCTCTCGAATCCGACAATGCTGACGAAATGAAGGCGGCTCTCGAAAACCTCACCAAGCTCGGCGCCGATCTTTATCAAGCGGCGGCAGCGGCAGGTGGAGGAGCGGGTCCCGATATGGGCGGCATGGATCCGGCGGCGGCAGCGGCTGCAGCCGCGGCGGCTGCTCAAGGAGCGGGCGCGGCAGGCGGGCCTCAGGCGGACGCAGGTCCAGGCGAGCCAAAGCAAGCTGAAGTCGTAGACGCGGATTTCGAAGTCGTAGAAGACGACGACAAAAAGTAATTCGATCAATTTTTCAGGTCGCGGGTAACATAACCTGCGGCCTGAAGCATATCCAAAGTCTGGTTACTGCCGGACTATTTTCTTAACCCACCCGTTAACAAATCTCAAAATAAGTATAAACTTATTCTTATATTT
>JBCCZW010000463.1:0-4132 GCA_039186805.1 Verrucomicrobiota bacterium | reverse complement strand
GCGAGAGCTTCGCGTTCGATCGTAACATCGGTTTTGATGAAGAGCCCTTGCCCTCCGGCGGCTTCAACTTCCCGAACTGCGTCGGCGCCTTCTTTTTCGCGCCTTGCCGCGATGACGACATTCGCGCCTTGCCGCGCTAGGACATTTGCGACTTCTCGGCCCATGCCCGTGGTTGCTCCAGTAATAAGAGCAGTCCTTGGCGCTTCTTCATTTGTCATTTGCATATTCCTTTCCTGTTAAGTTATGGACGCTACGTTCGGTTTGCGGCGGATGAGTTTTTCGAGTCCAGCATCGCTATTTTTCTTCATAACTCTGTGAGCGAATCTGAGCTGATCTCGCCGTCTAAGTACGGAGCTATTGTTTTGTTTGCCTCCGAAACCCAGTCGGCTGCCATATGCGTTTTGAAATCCACTTCGCGGTTCCATGCTTCGAAAATGGAAAAGGCGCACGCGTCCGATCGCGATTGAAAGACTCGGTAAAATTGGCAACCCAAATCCCTCGACGCTCGCTGAGCGATTTCTTTCATTCTGCCAGCCAAGGCAACTGATTCGCCTTCACGCGCTCGTAGTGATACCTTCACTACATAAGGGACGCGTGAGGCTGGGCTTTGGGCCATCTCCGCGCTCGAAGGAAATCCTGCAGCTCGTTTCAGTGAGTCGTAATGCTCCTTGAAGTGAGCGATTTTTCCTTCGCGGGTCCGTACAATCGTAATGTAGCTGTTTTCGTGAACGGTAGGATCTTCGCCTATCGTTAGTTTGCTTCCAAATTCAATGATGCAAGCGTTCGGATCGGTAAGCGGAGTAATTACCCGGTTCGGATAATCGATCGGATTAACGACCGACAAGGCATCGCGAAAGTATGGGTCGATTGCTGCCTGACTCTCGATGCGAGTTGGGAATCCTTCGGGCGCGAAGGGGAACTCCAATACTGCGTCATCCGTCCACATGCGCGATATCGCGCCTGTATCCGATTCAGTGAGCGCATCGAGAAACCGTTTTGCGGCAATAGCAGCCGCGTTCTCATCCGGCGAACTCACCATTTCCCATTGATGAGAGACCTCTTCCGGGGCTTCAGTCAAAAGATCCTTTGCCTCTTCCAAAAATGAGGACAACTCCGGAGGGCGATGGGCGCGATGGTACTCCTCAAAACCAGTCTTGGTCGTCCAGTTTTCGTAGAGCAGAAATTGAGAGGGATTGGATCTGTCGCGATGCAGATCAAATCGGGTCATCCCAAAGTCGGGGCCGACGCGCCGTTCGCCTTCAGTTACGGCAAGGAGTTTTTGCAGGACCTCCTCTTCTTTACCGGGCAGTGCGATGAGGAGATCTGTGATTGTTAATTCAGGCTTACTCATGACCTTAATCCAATCAGTGAGCGACGTAGCCGCCGTCGATCGACAAAGCGGTTCCGGTGATGAAGCCCGCTTTGGGCGAACACAGAAAGACGATGGCGTCGGCAATCTCCTCAGGTTGAGCGATACGGCCCATGGGATGAGTGGCGTTAAAGCCGGCGCGAGCCTCTTCGCGCTGTTCATCGCTTTCAATGGAGTCAAAGAAGTCCCGCAGCATGGGTGTATCTACGCCGCCTGGATTAACCGTGTTCACTCGGATACCCGCTTGAGCGTAATCAAGAGCGGCGACTTTCGACAAGCCGTTTACAGCATGTTTTGAGGCGCAATAGAGGGAAGCGCCGGGCACGCCGACGAGCCCGCCGCCAGAGGATACGTTGACGATCGCTCCCCCGCCTTGAGCGAGAATATGGGGGATCGCGTGTTTCATGGTGAGAAAGACAGCTCGCACGTTTATGGCGAATACCTGCTCATAGCTTTCAGGGTTTTGATCGGCGATGGGGTTCACCTCGCCTGGCGTACCGGCATTGTTAACAAGATAGTCTAGGCGTCCAAAAGTCGCTACCGCCTCTGCGACCAATCTTGCGATATCTTCAGGGTCAGTAAGATCGGCGGGAATTGCCGTGGCCGATCCGTTGGTGGAATCAATTGCTGAGAGGGTGTCATTAAGTCCTTTTTGGCTGCGCCCGGTGATGACGCACTTGACGCCTTCACGAGTCAGCGCGGCCGCGGTTTCGCGGCCGATGCCGGAGCTTCCTCCGGTGATCAGCGCGACTTTTCCATTCATTGTTATTTCTTTAGTCATCATTTGTTTATTCGAGTGTGTATAACTGGAAGTAGAAATCCGTTCTATGCCTTGGCTGTCCTAAGCGCCTGCTTGCCCCGCAGAGTTTTCTCAGCCAGGCCTGTGAGAACCGAAACGCCGTCTTCAAACGGGGTTTCCGTCGGTGTGATAGGTTTGATCCAGCCGCGCTCTATCCAAGCCATCATGGTTTCGAAAGCCTTGTGAACAGCGGCGATATCTTCATGCAGGTAGTAATCAAAATCGGCTGACAAGAAGCTGATATTGCGTTGAAGGGGTTCTAGGACGCCGATCGACGGCAAACGGGCGAGGTCGCCGCCAGCTAGTCCCATTACTAAAAGCGAACCTTCGGCGGCGATGCTGTCTTTGACTTTGTCGAAGTCAGGTCCGATGACGGGATCAAACGCGACGTCGACGCCGCGCCCGTCCGTTTCGCTGCTGATGCGTTCGGCAATATCTTCTGACCTGTAGTCAATAACAAGGTCCGCGCCCAAGGCCTTCGCCTTCTCAACATCATTCGTTCCCACGATGGCGATAACCCGGGCGCCGAGAAGCTTGCCGATCTGAACGGCGGACGAACCGATGTTGCCTGCCGCGCCTACGACAAGAAGATGATCGCCATGCGAGAGCGGCGCTCGCCGCGTCAGGGCAAAGTAAGGGGTTCCAAATGCGACTGGAAGAGCTGCGGCTTGCGCGAGCGTAAGCGTGTCTGGAATTTTGAATACGTGGTCTTGGGAGGCGACTATTTCTTCGCGATAGGCGCCATATCCATCTGTAAACATGACACGGTCGCCCACTGCGAGATGGGTAACCTCTGTCCCAATCTCACGGATTATACCCGAGGCTTCGAAGCCGGGACTGAAGGGCTTAGGGGGAGGGAACTGATGGACTCCGGCGATCGCCATCACATCCGCAAAATTAACGCCTATGAAGTGCGTCTCAATTCGAACTTGCCGGTCTCCGACCTGATCTGTTTCGACCTGAGCTAACTCCAGCATAGCAGGAGATCCGTATTCATTACATAGATACGCTTTCATTGTGTTCTTTCGATTCTTGCTTGATTGATAGTGAAGCTGTTTTCACTCAGGCTCGTGAGCATCATTTCTTCTCGCGTAGTTGTTTTTTCCACTGTCCGGTGAGTTAAGAAGTTCATTGTAGTGAAGGACGCAGGACGATTGGAGGATCGCCTATACCTCGCTAGGTTTTGATGGGTTTTGCCCGAGATTTTAATTGGCAGGTATTGAATCAAATTGCTGAGTCCTCGCGCTAGGTCTCGCGGTAGCTCCGGCACCGCAATATTGTTCAAGTCAGGCGTGATATCATTGGTGATTTTGAGGCTTTAACGACGTTTCACCGCGTCCTGCTAAACCCGAAATCCGAAAGCAATTTTCACGTGAAACCCACCGCCAAGATAGTCCTTCTCGCTCTGATCGTTTTCGTTAATCTGGTATCTGCCAAACTTCAGGTGGAGGAGTTAATCCATCGTCCGCCAGGAGCGTTCTACGAGAGTGTGGCGATGGATTCAAAAGGCGCTCTCTACCTTAATGAAAGGCAAACTCATACGGTCTTCCGAGTGAGGGTCTATGGATTGATCGAGGACTGGGCGCACGCCCCGGCAGGTGGAGTTTCTCAGTCTGCCAACCTTTTTTGGAACCCTCATCCGCGGGTAACCTTTGGCGGGGAACTGCTTTTCGGACTCCGAGAAGACCGCGATGCAGACGAAGAATCCGCTCTGCGCGCCCACTTTCTATCCCGCTTCAACTTTTAATCGTTTTTGAGAAAGTACTCCCCTCAGAAAACAAACAGCTGCCAAGAAACTACCGTGTAATCGTTTTACAGTATGAATGAGAGCCTCCTTGGAGACAAAACCGTCTTAATTATTGGCGGAACCAGCGGCATCGGTCGCGGAGCAGCCGAAGCGGCTGCTACAGCCGGCGCCCGCGTTTCCATTGCGGGACGCGATCGGGCGAAAGCGGAACGTGTCG
>JBCCZW010000462.1:0-4134 GCA_039186805.1 Verrucomicrobiota bacterium | reverse complement strand
CGCGCTCTGCGGCGCATGGGCGTCGAACCGCGCACGAGGCCGGCCGAAGCTCCTCATGCGGAAGCTTCCCGGGACATAATTTTGGATGTGAGGATAGTCTGATTGTGAAAGAGTCTGCCTGAAGCAAAAATAAAGGGCGAAGTTGGGAGGCGGCGAATTTTCGTTTTTGGATAGGGAGGTTATTTAGCGTCGCGTGGATTGCGCGATGTTTTCCAATGGCTGGGCGACTGTCCTGTTTGATTTTTGAACCAATTCGAAAAATGAAAGGGTGAATCAAAGGACAGGTTGTCGGCGATGGATGATACGCTGAGCTGGGTGTTGAGCAGCATGGATTGCGCTTTCTGCAGGCGCAGTTGGGAGTGATAGCGTTTGGGGCTGAGGCCAGTGTATTTCTTAAAGAGTCGTCGGAAATAAGTGTATCCAATTTTCAACTCCGTCGCGATGTCTTCTGGAGATATGTTCAAGTTGACGCGTTCGCGCATAAGGAAACTGGCTTGTCTTATGACTGATCGCATAGGGTTGAGCTCTTCTTCGCGTCTGTGAGCGAGGGTGGTTGAAAGGGCCAAGATTTGGATGATGGCCGAGGCGGAGATACGCCGAAATCCCAGTGCCTCTTCCCTTATCTCAGACTGAAGTAATTGAAATTGCGATAGAATGGCATCGTTGTGGCCTACGTGATGAATGGGCATGTCTGGGGAGATCGTATCTTGGGCTTGAAGCTTCTCGGGGTAGTCGCCGTTGAAGGCGACCCAGTACTCGCGCCAGCCGGTGGCGAAGTCGGGGCGATAGCGATGCCAAATACCAGGAAAGATAATAAAGAGCGAAGGGCCCTGGATTGTCTCAGGGAGCGTGCGAGCCGTTTCGATGAGACCTTTGCCTTCGCTGATGAGAAGAACCTGATATTCGTTGAGGATGCGTCCCTGCTCCCAATCGAAAAGGTGATCTTCAGGGTGTTTCGGTTGCGGGTAGCGGCTGTGAGGCTCCACTTCAGCGAAGCCGGTACCCACGATTTCGATTCCCCAGGGCGAGGGCGACGCGGGTTGAGGGAGGTAGATTGAGAAGTTTTTCGACATCTTGGTTGTGTCAAAAGATGTATGGCGAGAGTCAGTCTGTCTATGGAAAAGGACCGCGGTTTTCTCTATACTTTAGTCGAAATCGTACCCTTGCCCCAGCGATCAAACCTCTCTCAATCATGACTGATTTTGCTTTAAGCTCCCTTGATAAATTAGAAATCGAGCTTCCTTCATGGGGCTTCGCGGATACGGGAACCCGTTTTGGAAAGTTCTTCCAAGCAGGCGCGGCGATCGATACTGCCGATAAGTTCGCCGATGCGGGAATGGTAAACAAGGTTACCGGGTGTTGCCCTTCTGTGGCGGTACATGTGCTTTGGGACTTCGTAGAGGGGCAGGATTCCCTCGAGGTTTCGGCCATGGCGGAGCGAAACTCTCTGCGAGTCGGTTCTATCAACCCAAATCTATTTCAGAGCCAGGATTACAAGCTGGGATCTTTCGGCAGCCCTGATCCCGCTGCGCGTTCCTTGGCGGTCCAGCACGGATTGGATTGTACGGAAATTGCGAAACGAGTGGCAAGCGACGTGATCACTTATTGGTTTGCGGATGGGACGAATTACCCAGGGCAAGATTCGATTCGCGATCGGAAGCGTCATTTCGAAGAGTGCTTGAAGGTTTGCTACGAGGCGATGGATGCGTCCCAAACGATGCTGATCGAATACAAGCCATTCGAGCCTGCTTTCTACCATACGGATATTGCTGACTGGGGGATGTCTTATGCGCTTTGCAAGAAGCTCGGTCCTCAGGCCAAGGTCTTGGTCGACACGGGACATCACTATCAGTCTCAGAACATCGAGCAAATCGTGGCGTGGCTCCTAGACGAGGAAATGCTGGGAGGTTTTCATTTTAACGATCGTCGCTATGCGGATGATGATTTGACGCTTGGATCGATCGATCCCTACCAAATCTTCCGTATCTTTTGGGAAATTCATTCTTATGCGAGGGAAGTGGGAGAGTATCCGAAAATTGAGTACATGGTGGATCAGTCTCATAATCTAAAGCCGAAGATCGAAGCGATGATTCAGACGGTCACAACGGCGCAAGAGCTTTGGGTTAAGGCAGCATTGATCGACGGAGATGCTTTAAGAGAGCATCAGTTGAAGGGAAATATTGTGGATGCTGAAAACGTTCTTAAAAAGGCATTCAGCGCCGACGTGACGGGTATTCTCGGCGAATGGCGCAGTTTCAAGGGCCTCGCGGCAGATCCTCTCGAGGCGTATCGCTTATCTGGATATTCTCAGGAAATCGAGAAGGATCGCAGCGAAAGACGCGCTGCAGCCGGATTGTCTCAAGAAAGCAGTTACGCGTAGGAGAGATGGGGGTCATGCAGATCAGGAGTGCGAGGCGCGATTTGAGAAGGTCTCCTCGCGGCAGAGGAACAAACTTGTGATCGAGATATAGCTTTACATAGAACAGCAGGCCATCGCTTGGATTCCGACGACGGATTTGTGGATGATTACGCCAAAGTATTTGCCTATCATCTTAGCGGTATCTTTACTCGCAAGCGAATGAATGAAGCCCCATTTTCCGGATTCGATTTCCTCGAACTGCTCGCGCCAGGATCGGGGCTCCGGCTTTTCGATGCCCATCCGGATACGCGGTTCTTCATCAAGGACGCGCAAGGGGTCTACCGTTATGCCAGCCGAATCATGCTCCTGGCGCACGGCTTCGCGGAGCCGGAAGAGGTGCTCGGCCGTACCGATCATGATTTCATCCCGGCTTACCTTGCCGATCACTACACGCGCGATGACCGAAGGGTACTCTTGGGCGAGGAAATTTGGGGACGGGTGGAGATGGTGATGCGCCACCCGGCTTGGCCGGATTGGTATGTCACTTCGAAGATACCTTTGAGGAACCATGAGGGCCAAGTCATTGGTCTGGCTGGAGTTTCGCGCGATCTGCAGCAAGCCGCCAGCGTCGCTTCTCCCTTCGTCCGGTTCAATCCGGTGCTCGAGCACATCCGGGATCACTTTGCGTCTCCGATTGCGGTGGAAGATCTAGCCCGCTTAACCGGCATGTCGGTCCGCGGATTTCAGCGACATTTTAAGAAGGCCTTCCAGTTCACGCCCACCGCTTATATCCGCCAATTCCGTATCGGCAAAGCCTGCCAACTCTTAGTCGAAACGGAGGAAACGATTACGACTATCGCCATGGAATCCGGGTTCAGTGATCACAGCCATCTGATCCGCGAGTTCGTCCGTGCGATGGACGCGACTCCGGGAGCGTACCGAAAGCGTTATCGCAGCGGATGATTGGGTCTTATTCTAGAGGCTGCGAGCGAGCGTCTTCGAGGCAATTAGCCGCAAAGACTCGGGATAGGTTCTAGCCTTCCCCAGGCAAGTCGAACGCGAGGTTCCCGAGGGTATGGACGCGCATATCGTCATGGACAATTACGCGACCCACAAGACAGGTCCAAGGTATGCAAATGGCTGGAAGGGCGGCCGCACTGGCGCACTCACTTCACGCCTACGCACGCCAGTTGGCTGAACCAGGTAGAGCGTTTCTTCTCTCGTGTAGCCAACGAGTGGATACGTTGAGGGTCGTTCGTGAGCATTGCGGAGCTGAAGGCGGCGATCGAAGAGTATATAGCGACGCGCAACGAGAATCCCAAGCCCTCCGTCTGGAAGGCGACCGCAGAGGCTCTCTTGGGAAAGGTCGAGAACTTACGCTGCAAACTGCAATGACAGCGCACTGGTGTAGGGAAGCGCGTATTTGCTCTCTATGTTTATCCAGTTGTAAGCGTGCGAGGAATGCGTTAAGGGTCCCTTCAAAAAACCCCTTGTTGGTGTCAATTCTGTCGATGGAAAAATCCTTTGGAGGGAGATTCCGGACGTCAGTCCTCCTCCTGCATCGCTTTTTCTTCGAGAGAGGCCAGCGCATGGGAGGAAGAGTGGCCGAGATACGGACCGCCAACATCTAACCAATTCAAGGCCACCACCTACTAAAGTAGGTGGAATGGTTTCCGACTGAAAGTCGGTCATTGCGGCTGAAGCCGCCTGAAATGGCCACAGGCTAAAGCCTGCTGAAGCATTGGACTCAAACTCCAGGGTCAATCGCTCACCTT
>JBCCZW010000461.1:0-4143 GCA_039186805.1 Verrucomicrobiota bacterium | reverse complement strand
GCCGGTTGGTGCCCGACGACGAACACCTCGACGCCCCAGGCCTCGGCCAGTTCTTCGGTGATCTTCTTGTTCTGGTGTCGGCCCCAGACCATGTCGTAGGCCGAGCCGGGCATGCCGACTCTGTCGATAAATGCTTTGGGCGCGGCGCCGGTGCCGCCCTCGGAACCGTCGATGGTGATCCAGTCGGGAAAGACTTCCTGCTTCTTCATCTCGAGGACGAGCGAATGGAAGTCGTTGAGGGAGCCGATGCACATCTTTATGCCAGTGGGGAGCTGGCTGATCTCCTGGACGGTTTTGATGAAGGAAACCGTGCTGGGAATGTCGGTACATTCCGTATGGGAGGGAGGCGACTCGACGTCTTGGTCTTGGGGTACTCCTCGCAGTTGCGAGATTTCCTCGGTGATTTTTTCTTTGGGAAGTAGACCGCCTTTGCCGGGTTTGGCGCCTTGCGAGAGTTTTATCTCGATCATCTTGATCGGATCTTCAGAGGCGAGATCGGCGAGTTTATCGCGGTCGAGCGAGCCATCCTCATGCCGCACGCCGAACTTGGCCGTGCCGAGTTGGAAGATGAGATCGCATTTTTCGTCGAGGTGGTACTTTGGGTAGCCGCCTTCGCCTGTGTTCATAAGGATACCCGCTTTTTTGGCGCCTCGGGCGAAGGTACGTACTGCTCTCTCTCCGAGGGCTCCATAGCTCATGGCGCTGATAATGAAGGGTAGCGACAGCGTGTAGGCGTTAGGGATGCCGCGTTCTTGGCCGAAGGTGACGCTGGGTGGTTCCAACTGGCTTTTGCGAATGGGAAACATCGAGTGGCGGATCTTTACTTCTGTCGAATCGAAGTTTTTTTGAGATCCGAAAGAGGAGGCCGAGTCGATGTCTTTTGCTTTTCTATACACCTCCGTACGCTCGCGTCGGTTGAAGGGCCGTTCCTCGGTGTCATGGGCATACAGATACTGACGCAGCTCGGGTCCTACGCTTTCGAGAATATAGCGCCATTGGCCCAGTATGCCGAAGTTGCGAAGGATGGAGTGACCTCTTTGTCCGAATAGATAGAATGCGTTTACCAGCGTTAGGAATAAGAAGGCGACTGTGAGAAAGTGAAAGTAGAAAGAGAATTTCCAGCCGGCGAGGAAGGCGAGGACTGTGCAAAGGGGGATGGCGACGTTGACGAAACGCGCGAGTTTGTAGAGATCGACCGAGAGCTTTGAAATCATTTGAGGTAGGTTAGGGGCTGAGGCAATCTTAGAGAGCGGAGACTACTTCGGCTTGCAATTTGGGGATGAAGGGGAAATACGCAATTCGCAATCAGCGGAATTCTGCATTTAGACATTTTGGCAGGGATGATCGAAGTCGGGTTTACCCTTCTTTACGAGTCTGCTGGGCTCATTGGCGGCTTGGACTATGCGTTCGAGGTAGTGAGGCTGGCGCTGTTCGCTGCTTTCGGCACGCATGAGCTTTTGGTCCTTGGGCATGGGTTGGCTACGAGGGGAGCGGTCAAAAGACTTGTGGCGCTTTTCGAGCTTGGGTTGCGTTGTAGCGGCTATGTCCCCGATTACTCGAGGCTCTTCTATTTTCTGCGATCTGCTGAGCATCGAAGAGCGGATTAGATTTTGGAGACTATGTGGCCAGCGATTGCGAGCGATGCGGTTGCAGCAGGGCTGGGCGCGTTGAGTAAATGGAGGGAGTCTCGGTCTTGTATCAAATGGAAATCTTGTTCGAGTTGACCATTGGGAAGCATGGCTTGGGCGCGCACCCCAGAGCCGCCTGTATCGAGATCTTCGACACGTACCTCTGGAATGAGCTTCTGCAGGTTACGGCAGAATTTTTCAATGCTGAGAGACTGGTGAAACTCTTGCAATGCGACGGTCGGGTAGCGTCTCATGAAGTTCCAGAAGCCTGAGTAGGAGAGGGAATCCCAAAGGTCGCGGAAGGAGATGTCGGAGTAGGCGTAGCCTTCGCGCTTGAACGCGAGCACTGCGTTGGGGCCGGCCTCGACGCCTCCGTGAATGAGTCGCGTGAAATGAACGCCTAGAAAGGGAAAGGCGGGATCGGGTACGGGGTAGATCAAGTGAGAGACGAGGGATTGGGCGTCTTGGGAGAGTCTGTAGTATTCGCCGCGGAAGGGAACGATTTTCATATTGTGTCTCGCTCCGGCAATACGGGCAATGCGATCGCAATGAAGCCCGGCGCAGTTTATCAAGTAGTCGGCAGATGTCTCGCTGTCGCTCGATGTCGCAACCCAATGCGATCCTTGTCGTGAGATTCCAGATACGTTAAAAACCGTCTTGATGACTCCGCCCATAGCTTGGATTTCCCTCGCCAGAGCATCGCAGACTCCGCGGTAATCGACGATGCCTTCTTGAGGGACTTTGATAGCTGAGACTCCCGCGATGTGGGGTTCGACTTTTTTCATGGCTTCTTGATCGAGAATCTCGAGACCGGCGAGACCGTTTTTGGCGCCGCGATCAAAGAGGTCTGCTAGGCGAGAGCGTTCGAGTTCGTTGGTTGCCACCACGAGCTTACCGCAGACTTCGTGAGCGACATCATGATCTTGGCAAAATGCAACCATTTCTTGGATACCTTCGACCGAGAGTTGAGCCTTGAGAGATCCGGGCTTGTAATAGAGGCCGCAGTGGAGGACGCCGCTGTTGCGCGTCGACTGGTGGGAGCCGACGATAGGCTCTTTCTCGACGAGCGTGACGGATTCGCCAGGGTTCCGTTTGAGGAGTTTGTAGGCGGTGGCGAGGCCGACAATTCCGCCTCCGATGATCAGTCTGGATTTCATATGGAAGAATGGTGATCCGAAGCGAAAGCGTAGAGTTTCATGTGGCTTTTTGAAAACCGGGATTTGGCAAATTTTCAAGGCGATTTCGATAAGGCGCGACTTGGCGGATTCGCATTGGTCGAGGGGAACTTCCTGAAGGCTTTTAAAGTTGAAGGGTTTAAGCTTGGATTTGCCTTTCGCGGAGTTGCTTTATTGTGTTTGGTTTGTCACTGGCTTTTGAAACCTATCGATCTATGAACAAAACCCCACTTGTCTGGAAAGTCGGCCACACTGAAGACCCCAGCAATACTCCTGCTCGATTCGTCCCAGCGAGGGTGCCGGGAGCGGTGCAATTGGATTGGGCGGAGGCGGAAGGCTGGGACGCTCATTGGAAGGGCGAGAATTTCGAGCAGTATCGGTGGATGGAGGAGGTGTATTGGGTTTACCAAGCGGTGCTTGAACTCCCTGAGCGGGGGGGAGACCAACGGGTGTTTTTCGTTTCGAAAGGAGTGGATTATCAATTCGTCGTCAGGCTAAACGGCAAGACGATCCACGGACAAGAGGGGATGTTCACGCCGGTTGAGATCGATATCACCGAATTGGCGAAGAGTGGTGACGTTTTGCAGGTGGTCGTTTTCCCGGCTCCGGATTCTGGGGAGGTCGAGTGTGGACGGGAGCAGGCGAATCAATGCGTAAAACCGCCGGTGGCTTATGGCTGGGATTGGCATCCCCGTCTGATTCCGTTAGGGATTTGGGACGAAACTTATTTGGAGTTAAGAAGCGATATCCATTTTCATGATACGTCGATCGATGTGATTTTAAATGAGGAGTTGGACTTCGGCCATGCGGAAGTGGCAATCGAGTTGAGTAAGCCCTTGAGGGGTTCGGTAGAATGGTCATTAAAGGACCCTGAGGGCGACGTGGTGGATGCTCAGTCGATTTCGCTGACGGATCAATGGATGGTGGATATTTCCTCCGAGGTGCATAATCCGGACCTTTGGTGGCCTCATGATCACGGAGGGCAGAAGTTGTACAGCGTGTCGATCTCCTTGCACGATACCGATGGGAAGACTTTGGACCAATATAACCGCAGGTTCGGTTTTCGGAGAATGCGTTTGGTCGAAAACCCAGGTACATGGGATGAGCCTTCCGGTTTCCCAAAAACCCGCAGCGTGCCGCCTATGACTTTGGAAGTGAATGGGCGGCGGATGTTCGCGAAGGGGTCGAACTGGGTGCCGCCTGATATTTTTCCTGGTAGGATAAACGCGGATACCTATCTACCGCTTCTGGAGATGGCGAAAGAGGCGAATTTCAATTTGCTTCGAAATTGGGGCGGAGGGATTGTCAACAAAGACTCGTTTTTCGAAATCTGCGATGAG
>JBCCZW010000460.1:0-4154 GCA_039186805.1 Verrucomicrobiota bacterium | reverse complement strand
GGCTTGAACCTTCTCCTCAGGCGGAGCCTGCGGTGTTGCTTCGCCGCTTGTCGATCGACTTGATTGGATTGACTCCTTCGGTGGAAGAGGCGCTTGCGTTTGAGAGAGACCCTTCTCCGGAGAGCTACGAGGCCGCTGTTGATCGTCTTCTTGAATCTGAACACTTCGGAGAGAAGTGGGCGCTTCATTGGTTGGACCTCGCCCGCTATGCGGATTCCAATGGTTATCAGCATGACGATCTGCGTTCGATGTGGCCTTATCGCGATTGGGTGATCGATGCTCTGAATCGAGATTTGCCCTTCGATCAATTTACGATCGAACAGCTTGCGGGAGACTTGCTGCCCGAGCCTCGGCGAGATCAGCTGATCGCTACGGGATTTCATCGCAATGTGGCGACGAACTTTTCGGGAGGCTCCAAGGTCGAGGAGGTGCGAGCCGATATTCTGCATGACCGCGTGAGTACGACGGGTCAGGTTTGGTTAGGGATGACGATGGAGTGCTGCCAGTGTCACGACCACAAATTCGATCCCGTTTCGCAGGTCGATTACTTCGAGTTCTACGCCTATTTCAATCAGTCCGTTCCGGAGCTGTCGATCGAAGGTCCGGGGATGTTTAAGAAGAAGTTTATCGGAGCGGATCTTCCGGTGGTGGCCTCACTGGAAGATGCGGAGCGAGTGAAGGAGATCATGGCTCAGATGGAGAGAGAACGGAGCGCTTTGCAGGAAGCGAAGCCGGTCGCCTTGGCGGGTCAGACAGAGTGGGAAAAGGAATTCTTAGCCTCAGGGCGGGGGAAGACGATTCCTTGGGAGCGGTTTCCCTGGAATCTGCGAGGCGGATTTCGCATGCTGAAGATTCCTCCGGAAAAGCGGAGCGCAGATCAGAGGAAGAATGTCGCGGCGCTTCTCTTCTACGATCATCCCGCTACCGGCCCGCACGAAAAAGCCCTTGATGAGTTGAAGGCGGAGCGGGCGAAGCTCGCCCCTCGGACGATGATCATGAAAGACGCGGAGGAGCCAGTTCTGACTTACCTGTTTAATCGCGGCGACTATGCGAGCCTTGGGGAACGCGTAGAAATCGGCGTGCCCGATGTACTGCATGCCTTGGATCCCGACTTGCCGCGAAATCGGCTTGGCTTGGCTCAATGGCTGGTAGATCCGGACAATCCTTTGACGGCTCGCGTAACGGTGAATCGTTTCTGGGCGGAGATCTTCGGTAGTGGGATCGTAACTACGCTGGAAGATTTCGGGATGCAGAGTACGCCTCCCACTCATCCGGAGCTCTTGGATTGGCTGGCCTTGGAGTTCATCGATCAAGGCTGGTCGATGAAGCAACTGCTCAAGACGATCGTGATGTCATCGACTTATCGGCAGACGACTGTGGTTTCGGCTGAGAAGATTGCCAAGGACCCTTCAAACGTATGGCTGGCTCGGGGTCCCCGTTTTCGGCTTTCGGCGGAGTTGATTCGCGATAATCTTCTCGCGGTTTCTGGCCAGCTTTCCGGAAAGATCGGCGGTCCTTCTGTGTATCCACCTCAACCTGACGGGTTATGGAATGAGATTTCGGGAGCGGACGCGACGCTCTATCCGACTTCGGAGGGCGAGGATCGATATCGGCGTGGACTCTACACCTTTTTGCGCCGCGGAAATCCGAATCCCATGGTTTTGAATTTCGATGGATCGAACCGCTCGACTTGCGTGATCAAGCGGGACCGTTCCAATACCCCGGTTCAAGCTCTCAATCTCCTTAACGACCCTAGCTATGTCGAGGCGGCTCATTCGTTTGCCGCCTGGATCGAGAGCGCGCCGGGCGACGAGCGGAGCAAAGCGATCGCCGCTTTTCGCAGAGCGGTCTCCCGCAGACCATCAGAGAAAGAGGTGGAGACCCTGCTTTCTTTGTATCGGAAACATGGAGACTGGTTTTCAGTTGCCCAAGTTATTCTCAATCTCGACGAAACGATAAGCAAATCATGAGCGGCGATATGACAGATTCTCTTTCAATGTATCAAAAGAAGCTTGCCCGCCGGGAATTTCTCCGCCGCGGCACCTTGGGGATCGGATCCCTTGCTTTGTCCCATCTCTTAAATCAGGACTTGAAGGCGGCGGCGCCCAGGGACCCAGGATTTGCGCTTCACCATACGCCGAAAGCGAAACGGGTGATCTTCCTTCATATGGTAGGCGGTCCTTCTCAGATGGATACGTTCGATCCTAAGCCTGAGCTTGATAAATGGGATGGACGTAGCTTGCCGGAAGAGCTGACCCGCGGGCAGAAGTTCGCTTTCATAACGGGTGATGCGCGGGCCATGAAGTCGCCCTACAAATTCGCTCCGAGAGGCGAGAGCGGGATTGTGATGTCGGATCTCTTTCCCCATCTCGCCAAGGTGGCGGATGACATTACGGTGATTCGCAGCATGCGGACGGATGAGATCAACCATGGGTCCGGAGAGCTTTTCATGCATACGGGGCATGGGCAGCTGGGGAGACCGACCTTCGGCGCTTGGACCTCTTATGGGTTGGGTACGGAAAATCAGGATCTCCCTTCCTATGTGGTGTTGAAGGATCAGCATCCTAACGCGGGGCCGGCGGCATGGAGTAGCGGATTTCTGCCCTCTAAGCATCAAGGCGTCCAGTTTCGGACGGGTGCGAAGCCGCTCTTTTATTTGGATAACCCGGAAGGCGTTTCCCGAGCCCATCGAGAAGATGTGATCCATTCGATTGGCGAGATGAATTCCCACGCCTTCGATCGCTATAACGATCCCGAGATCCAAACGCGAATCGCCCAGTACGAATTGGCCTATCGCATGCAGACGTCGGTTCCTGAACTGGCGGATGTGAAGGAGGAGCCCGAGCATATTCTCGATCTCTATGGTCTGAATAAAAACGGCGTCGGGGGGACCTTTGCGAAGAACTGTCTTTTGGCGCGTCGTCTGGTCGAGCGGGGCGTGCGTTTCGTTCAGATATTTAATAAGGGATGGGACCATCATCAGGATATCTACACTGGCCTTCCGCGACAGGCCTTGGGAGTCGATCAGGCCTGCGCGGGGCTTTTGACCGACTTGAAGCAACGGGGGTTGCTCGAAGACACGCTTGTGATTTGGGGCGGCGAGTTTGGCCGGACGCCTATGGTTCAGGAATACAATGCGGGCTCTGGGGAAAAGACTCCTCCGGGGCGGGATCATCATAAGGAGTGCTTCACTATCTGGATGGCGGGCGGCGGCGTTAAGAAGGGGTTTACTTATGGAAGCACAGACGAATTCGGTTTTGGAGTGACGGAGAATGAAGTGCATGTGCACGACTTTCACGCCACCTGTCTCCATCTTTTGGGGATTGATCACGAGAGATTGACGCATCGCCACCAAGGGCGTGATTTCCGATTAACCGATGTGCATGGTCACGTGGTGAAGAGTATTCTGGATGCTTGAGAGCCTGAAGAACCGAAAAACGTTTCAGCGGAATAAGGTCGATTGCTTCACGTATATAAAATATCGATACATTATATTCTTTTCATTCTTTGGGGGATTGAGGAGAGTGTAGCGATCTGAGAGATTATTCAATAGGTCGCAATTGAAGGAAACCGGAGGACTCAGCGAGTCCTTCCTACCTTGTCTGCCGAATACAGGAAGGAAGAGTCGTTGACTCCTCCGCTCCGCCGTTCGAGATTTTCGATTCCTTGGATAGTCTCTAGGACTCTCGAGCTGCTTGCTGAAACCTCTACAGAAATACTTTAATCAAATACCCATTATGCTTCGACATTTATTATTTATGACAGCTATCGCATCGGTCGCCGTTACGGCGTTTTCG
The DNA here is from genome assembly GCA_039186805.1 of Verrucomicrobiota bacterium. Lineage (GTDB taxonomy): Bacteria > Verrucomicrobiota > Verrucomicrobiia > Opitutales > Opitutaceae > JBCCZW01. Next base: position 357 of record JBCCZW010000460.1, on the reverse strand, counting down.
AAAGACTCCCCGAAAGTCGTTTTCCTGACGGGAGACGAAGAATACCGTTCTGAGGAGTCGATGCCGATGTTGGCGAAGATTTTGCAGAGGGACTTCGGCTTCGAGGTTTCGGTTGGATTTTCTTTGGGAGAAGATGGTACGATCGACCCGAATGCAGCCACTTCATTGACCGCTACGGACGAGCTTGCCGATGCGGATTTGATGGTGCTCTTTTTGCGTTTTCGTCGTCCAGACGAGGCTTCGTTTCAACATATTCTCTCCTACCTGAAGTCGGGAAAGCCTGTGGTTGCGTTCCGAACTTCGACGCATGGATTTCGCTTTAGTCATGATTCGCCCTTTGCGGGCTGGGGGTTTCAG
>JBCCZW010000459.1:0-4172 GCA_039186805.1 Verrucomicrobiota bacterium | reverse complement strand
CCCATTGTTCGCAAACGTATCGGCAATCTACCTAGGAGCTCTTTTGTATCTAATCGCGATCGCATTGACCCTCCATTTAACCGATTCGCCATTCAAACTCGCCTTACTGCATGGATTGGCTTACGCGGGACTAGCGAGCTTTAAACCAAACCTAGCTCTTTTTGTACCCTTTCAGTACCTATCCTTCTGCTTCGCTCTTCCGCGCAAGCAAAGGGTATCCTACGCCCTTGCAGCGCCCCTTTCATCCGCTCTCTTCGCAGCTCCATGGTTTGGAACGCACTTCGAAAAATTCGCTTCTTTAGTCGGCAATCGCGGAACTCTCGCCCCCACGCAAGCTCCAAGCTTCCTCAATTCTGAAAAGTGGATTTTCGATACGGAGAACATGTTTTTCGGCTTCAGCGTCACGCCTTTGCATTACGGGGGATTAGCCCTAATCGTACTGTCAGCCGCTACCATCGGGATGGTTTCGAAAAAGCGATCTCTTCCAAGGTCGATAAGCTTTCCAGCAGCGATTTGCTCGGTTTTCTTTCTCGTCTTAGTCTCAGCCCTCTCAGGTCGAGTTCTGGAATCCGACAGTATCTTTAGATACTTCCTTCCTACCTTTCTTTCGAGCGTATTCGTAATATCACTACTTCTTCCATCCCAAAGAGAATCCCTACGGTCTGCTCTACCGAGCCTGATAACCCTATCAATCGTTATCTTCTCCTTCACGCCTTCCCTGATTTCTAGACTTAGCAAATCGGTCAATTACCATAATGCCCTACCGCTCGCATCAACCAGCAACGAATCCTACTTAAATTACTGCAGATTTATGCTTAGCGAAAAAGGGAGCGATTTAGCGGATATCGTTCAAAGCGCCACGCCCAGGGACTCGACCATCCTCCTGTGGACCACTTCCTCATTCAACTTCAAGCCGCATCGCAACAGAATCTTAGACATGGACCCGGCAGCCTACATTGCTCCCTGGGCAGATTTCCCATTCGAGGAAGACTACGATACGAAACTCGAGTATCTAAGGAAACTCGGTATTCATTGTATCATCTGGCAGAATACCGGAGGAGGCGTTCGAGAAGTATCCGAACTAGAAGCTATGATGCCAGCCCTGCATGCTCGCCGAAAGGCACTTGCGATGAGAGTTATCGAGTTCTGGCAATTTCTAAATCAGCTGAAGGCGAGAAAAAAGGTACTTTACGAAATCCCGCCCTACGTAGTCATCGAAATACAAGACTACAACAAGTCCAACAGGGATTAGCTGTATCTCTTATTCAACTACGTCGTAAAGCGCTAAACTCTCGCGACAATCCCTAAGCATTCGTTGTTGGCGGAGTATTCCTCAAACGTAAAGTCGCCGTAGTCCTCGCAGCTACCGAAGCCTAAAGAAAGCAGCAACTCTCTCAGCCAAGCGATCTCGTACCAGAATAGGACCATATTCGTATCTTGGAATCGCTTCAGGACACCTTCGGGGTCGATCAATTCGTAGCGGTTCTCAAGCATCATCCGTTTACTCGATTCGTCCAACTTCCATCCCTGGTAAGCCACAACCCGTTCGCCAGTTCCCTCGATCTTCTTGTCCTTCCGCTTTTCTAGGCCACCCAATCGGGTCTTATCTTCCAGGTATTCTAAAGGCGTGTAGAACGAAAGGATGAGCTGCCCTTCCGACTCCAGATGCTTACGACAGCTCTCTAGACACGCCCTTAACTCCCGCTCCCCTTTCAACATCTGCAGACTAAAGCCGGGCACCATGACCGTGCCGAACTTCCGGCCCAGATCGAACTGCCTCATATCGGTCAAGAATAGTCTGCCCTCTCCTTTGTCGCCCAGTTTCTCTCTACAAAGATCCAGCATTTCCTGCGAAGCATCCAATCCATAGACGTCGAAACCCTCTCGAGCGAGCGGAACCATTATCCTGCCGGTACCACAGCCCACATCCAATACGCTCCCCGGTTGGGCCGCCACGAACCAGCGGTAAAAATCGTAGTCGTCAAAGTCCGCCAATTCATCCAGCACATCGTAAAATGAGGCCTCGAGACCTTCATACTGGTATGCTTCTTCCATCTCCCTCTTACCTGAAGCATTGCTGGAGACCTTCCAAGGCAAATGTCCGTCTCCGATAAGTCCTTAGCCTCTCTTAACCGCTCGTTCCTAGGAGCCCTAGTCATTTTCCGCATCCGCTCGGATCCCCTCTATAGGTAGCAGCGTTCAACCTAGTGGAAATGCGCGCGTTCACTTCAAGCGGTCGCTATGCCCGACGATCCAGCGATCAATCAGCGACTGTACCCACACGCGGCCGAGCAAATGAAAAATCGCATCCTCATCATAGACGACGAACTCGATTATATCGAAGGCTACAAAGCCGTCCTCGCTCGCAAGTCTGACCAATGGGTCATCGAGTATTCCAACAACCCTCAGCAGTCGCTGCAGTCAGCCTTGCAAAGTCCCCCGGACATCCTGATTGCCGACTACGAAATGCCTCAACTAAACGGCATCGAGCTTCTCAAAGCTGTCGAGCAAAAGCGCCCGCAAGTCGAACGCTTCATCGTCGCCGATCCAGAAGAAAAAGACATACTGGACGCAGGCATCGGTTCCTCATTTCACTTTCTCCCCAAGCCCTGCTCGGGCGATTTTCTCATAAGCGAAATCCAACGAGCTCTCGCTATCGAGAGCTGGCTAGGCAACAAGCGTACCAAGGAAATCGTGGGTAAGATGGGCGAATTTCCCAGCCTTCCTCCAATGTACCTCAAGGTAATGAACGCCTTGAATTCGAAAAACGCCTCAGCTGCAAACATCGGCAAGGCCATCGCCTCGGATCTAGCAATCAGCGCCAAGATCATGCAGGTGGTCAATTCCTCTTATTTCGGCCTAGACGCTAAAGTCTCCGACATCACGCACGCCGTTAGTATCCTTGGAATCGATACAGTCAAGAACCTCGTGCTCGCCATCCAAGTATTCGGCAAGCTAGGAAAATCGAAAGATCAACTCGCTCTCACAGATCAACTTTGGCATCACAGCATGTCCGTAGCCACCGCCGCCAAGCGGATAATGCAATACGAAACCGGCGACCGTAAACTCGCCGAAGAAGCGTACACCGCAGGCCTCTTTCACGACATCGGTAAACTGGTAATGATCAATGCGGTTTCTGACGAATTCGAATCCGCGCGAAAACTGGCTCGAAAAAAGGGCATCCCGCTCTGGCAAGCGGAATCGGAAACCATCGGATGCACGCACGCTGACACCGGCGCTTACCTCCTCGGACGCTGGGGCATGCCGGTCAACGTCGTCGAAGCCGCCTCGCTCCACCATGAGCCGGTCAACACTTTCGGTTCCACCTTTTCTCATCTTGCGGCAGTCCACGCGGCCAATGCCCTCACCTGGGAGAACCACTTTGGCTCCGACTCCAATCCGGAAGCTCAAGCCGATGAGCGCTTTATCACCGAAATAGGCCGGTCCCAAAGCTGGGCCGCCTGGCAGGAAGTTGTGACGGGTAAACGCGAAGAGAAGGAACCGGCGACCCCCAAAGCCGCTTCCAACTCTTCGCCCCCTGCTGCAGAAACAAACACCTCCTCAGAGGGCACTCTCGCTTCCACGCCTGAAGGCAATGACCTCGACGTATCCAAAATTGCAGCGCAAGAAGCGGACAAAGCTCTCGAAAAGGTCCTTCACAGACGAGAAGCTAAAGAAGAGCCCAAGCAAAACGGCGCCAAGATCGCTATCATCAGCGTCTGCGCAGCCGCCTGCCTCGCAGTCGCATTCTACCTCTTCTCCAGCGAGCAGCAAAGCCGGAGCGAGTCCCCGATTGAGGACGAATTCGCAGCCCTCGATAGCGCGTTCGACAGCGAAGTATCAGCCGAGGGTTCCAGTCCAGAATTTAGCGAAGCGCCCGCTCGCCAAGACGCGCCCGCCGAAAAAGAGAACGTCGACGCCAAAAGCGAAACGACTCCCATCCCTATCCCTGATGAAGAGTCAATTACAGCGAAGCCGAATCCATCCACCGCCGCCGAAGAACGAATCGAAACCCCTAGCGAAGCTTCTACAGACAACCCCAAAGATGCCATCGCATCGAATGAGCCTTTTCCCAAGCCGATCATTAAGAAAGCCAACAACTTTCCAGAGATCAATCTCACAGGCATTTTCTACAACCCCAGCAACCCCGCCGCCAGCGTCAACGGGAAGAT